>NZ_JAVIZW010000002.1:0-213508 GCF_031453695.1 Enterobacter sp. SORGH_AS_0287 | reverse complement strand
TTAATGTCATCGACTGCGCATAGGCTTTTCTTTTTATCGCCTTAGCTTGCTTACTTGATTTAATAACATTAGAAATAGAGTTTTCAGATCCAATTTTATCCACAGCCTGCAACAAGGCATCTGCTAGTATACTATTTTTCATTGGTAGTTAGCCTCCTGACATTCTGTAGATTATGAAGCAATTAATTAAGAGCATAAGCTAATAATTTTCACGGATAACTTGGTCATACCGTTCAATAAAAGTTATTATTTTCTCACCATCATACGTTTCTAACCATTTATCCATAGCACTTTCAAATAACGGTATAAAATCTAAATAATTAAAAAACACTATCCCATCATGCTCTCTTGTGGGTGTACCGACTGGGCCGACACTATAGCTTATACGCCTTTCAACACCCTGTATTACTTTACGGGAGTTGAGGTTTGTCATATGAAGAAGTGAATGTCTTAACTCGTAAAGTTCGTTTGATGTTATTTTTAACGACGACAGTTCACAGTATTTATCAAGCCAAACCGGAAAGGCTTTATTTACATCACCAAATTCTAAATAAGCCACAGTGTCGATAAATGACATTAACAATTTTATACTTGAAAGATAATGTTTATTATTAAAAAGAAGATGTATCGCTTTGACATGATCATCTACTAACAAATCTTTAATGTAAAATCGCCCATCAATAATGTATTTATCTAAATAGTCAGGCATGTCTCTCACTCCCGCTATTGAGTTAGAGGGAAAGTCATCTCTTCTTAGTTCTTTATTAACGTCAATATTTCCATTCACCTTTATTTGTCCATTAACAACAGCAGTACATATAACTAATGGATTATCTGTTGCGCTTTTGGCTTGTAGGGCAAGTTCATAAACTAACGTAGCAATTCCTCTTCTAGCTAAAGCCATGTAACGCCCCACAGATAAAGTTTTATTAGTTCCAAGGCACTGTGGACTGACGTCGAAGTATTCACACGAGCATAAGTCAGTATTAATATTCTTTTTCAAGAAAGAAAGTTTCTCATCGTCGCTCCCCGATAAATTATGAGTAGCGATTCCTACATGGCTGATAGTTTTACCATCGGGGGAGAAATAAAATAAATTATAGACTTCCTCTAACATGTTTTGTCCTCTTCGCCGGTTAACTCGTACGTTAAACCTGTCTTGTGAATGAGAACAATATAAGTCATAAAGCCCCGTTGGTGGTAAAGCAACAAGCGGAGTCTATGGCGACTACATCACAGTTATGTCAGTTAGTGAGGCTTATCGGGATGACCATGTACCCAAGGGGAGCGAAACCGAACAGCTGGCAGAGCTTGAATATGGTCTGCAAGTACCGTGACCACCATAAACCTGTTTATCCCCTGCGGCGTCTCGCGACGGAGACAGAACGGGACATCGGGCCAAAATGCGCCATACTAAAAGTTTTTGGGATTGTTTAGGGATGCTGGCTACGTAATAGCTTTCAAGTTGAGTCAGTACGTTACTGACGCTTGGGGCTACATGCTGCCATGAGTTAACATCCCAATTACCAATATCAACCACAGCGGTTTTTTCAAGGGACACAACAGAGCATCTCTTACAGGAAAAAATTCAGGCCTTATTATCTAACTGGTTGTATTGTAAAAAATTTAGTGACTTAGTACGAAGCCGAGATCAAGCCTAATATTCTTGAAGTCAGAACTACTCCCCTTCCCTATTTTCACAAACATCTTTATCCAATTGTCCAGATACACTCGCTAGTATTCTCTTCAAAACACTCGCTCTCTGTGTAGGTGTCATATACCGAAATAATGAATTTAACAATTCAATATCTTTCTCGACACTACGAGGCTCTGGAACAGCAGCAAAATCATTAGCATCTTCTCCTAACAACCAAGAGGCACTGACACCTGTAGAACGCGCGATCTTTTGAAGTTGATCAATTCCGCTAGGTATAGAGTCACCTGCGACATAACCCCTGATAGTCGAATAAGGAATCTCGCATTTTTGAGCAAGATCTTTCATTGAGTTGCCGGTCATCGCCAGCAATTGTGACAATCTATTTCCGAATTCTTTCTTATCCATCATGAATGCTCTGCAAGCTTACTGACGATTTGTATTTCTAACAAATCTAAAATTAGAGATTACACGCTTCCAATTATCTAATTTTAGATCTAAGATACTGTACATATAACCTGCACTTTCAATCGAAAAGCGCAACTAATGAGAATCGCATAAACAGGGCTGAAATGCCACGCCTGCGCTCGCCCTGAAAAAACTAAGCAGGCGACGTCTGTACCGCCACTGTTCCCGGGGGCTCTGACTGTTGTAGCCGTCAATGCTCGCTCCTCCCGTCCGGTTAGCCCGGGCACCCCGGATTTTTTTTCATCCAGAGAGGACTGAACATGACACTGCTCAGCCTGACCGGGGGCGTGTTTGGCTTTATCCACTGCGCCTACGGCCATTTGATCACCCTGGCGGTGACCGTCCTGCCCGCCTTTGTGCTGCTGCGGATCCTCCTGACGGTCACCCTGCGCCTTGCCGGGACCGCCCGGACCGAAGCGCTGGCCAGAACCTTCGGGCGCTCGCGCATCCTGACCTACGGGCTGCTGCCCGTGATCGGCTGGCTGCTGCTCCGGGCCCCCGGCGCGCTGGCGCTCGGGTTTGTGCTGCCCGAGAAGAGCAAGCCCGGCTTCGAGGATGCGCTTACAACCCTCGCCCATCCCATGTCCACCGCCTTTCCGGGGGTGGTCACGCCCGAGCTGGTCGCCTGGCTCAGCATCTGCGCCGGGCTCCGGGCCCACGGGCTCTCCGTTACCCAGTTGGCCCTGCGCTACGTGCTCACGGCCGTGGTGGTGGGGCTGATCCGGGGCATCGTCACCGAGCGGATTTTCCTCCGGCTCGCGGCGCGGAGGAAAGCCTGATGCAGCTCTATCGCGCGCGCATTCGCAAACCGGGGACGTATGTCGAACGCTGGCTCTCCCGGGGGATCCTGATTACCTGCCCGGACAGCCTCACCGGACGGCTGCGGGCGTACGCCCTGCCACTGGAGTGCACCTTCCGGGACGAGCAGCAGACCTTCGGGCCCGGCGACGCGCTGCGCCTCGGCCACCGGCTGTTTCTCATCACCGCCACCGGAGACCGGGCCCGGGAGTCACTTTACCGCAACGGGCTGCTGGTGATGTGCTTCGACCACGCCCTGACGCCCCTGCATGACGCCGCCCTGCACCTGGGCGGTCCCGCCCCGGACATGCGCGACCTGCGGGGCGACTTTATCATCGAGGAGGGATACCCATGGAACTGATCCACGTTATGCCCGGCCCCGGCGGCACCGGCACCGGCCTCTGGCTGCCGGTGCGCAGCGGGCGCGTCATTCTCTGCCTCACCGGAGGCGACTTTCACCCGGTGGCCATCGAGCTCGCCGCCCTCACCGAGTCTGAGCTGGTCAACGGCTACGCCATCCTGCCCCCGGACGAGCAGGTCCTGTGCGTGGTCCTGGACGATCCGGGGTCGTTCCTCTGCGGCCTGTACCCGCAGAAGCATATCCCGGTCATCAACGTCCGGCCAGGCAGCTACAGAGGCCGCCTCGCCTGCTTTATCGACGACGACACTTACGTCTCCGACGTCACCCTCACCGAGCTGGCCCAGGCGGACCGGCAGCGTCTTCCCGACCCGGAACCGCTCAGCCTCCCGGTGAACGACGCGGTGGTGCATCAGGTGCCCGAGCCGCCCCGGGGCGTGCGGCGCGTGGTGGCGACCGAAGTGCGTCTCGCCGCCCTGCTCGGGGAGATGCTGCCGCTGCTGCGCGATGCCGCCCGGGATGCGATCCAGGTGGCCCTCCGGGACATCCTCCCCTTTATGGCGCTGATTGCCCTGCTGATGGCGTTCGCCGAGGACTCCACAGTCGGGACCGCCCTCGCGCACCTGCTCACCCCCCTGGTGAGTTCCGTCTGGGGGCTGGTGCTGCTCTCGGTCATCTGCAGCTTTCCCTTTCTCTCGCCCCTGCTCGGCCCCGGCGCGGCCTTTACCCAGGTGGTGGGGGTCATCATCGGGACGCAGATCGGGGCCGGGACGCTGCCCCCTGCCCTGGCCCTGCCCGCGCTGTTCGCCATCAACGTCCAGATCGGGTGCGACTTCATCCCCGTCGGGCTCGCCACCCAGGGGGCCACCCGGGCCACGATCGCCGCCGGGGTCCCGGCCTTCCTGCTCTCCCGCCAGCTGACCGGTCCTCTCGCGGTGGTCATCGGCTGGGCCTGCGCCACGGGGCTCTTCACCTGACGCCGGACAGGTGACGGTTCGGGCCTGACGGACCGGACGTCGCCGGGGCGGGTGCCCGCGAGGGCCTGATAACACGCGTTGACAACATCCTTCACCGGGTGGGGATGACTGTTGCCTGAATTCGGCACACCCGACGACAGGGAGGCTCCTGGATACCACGAATCGCCTGTGTTTTACCGACGCCGGTGTCTGGCGGTCCCCCGGTATATGCCGGGTGCCGCTCGCGTCCGGAAATAACAACAAAATCTGTTCCTTACCCCTCAGATAAGGAGGCCCTACACCATGAAAATCAAGAATCTGCGATGGTACATTATTGTCCTGGTCATGCTGGGCACCATAACCAACTACCTGTCCCGCAACACGCTCGGGATTGCCGCCCCGACCATGCTGAAGGACATCGGCTTTACCGAGCAGCAGTATTCCTGGATCACCGCCGCCTTCAATTTTGCCTATCCGGTCGGCGGGGTCTTCGCCGGCTATATCATGGACCGGTTCGGGGTGCGCGCGGTCTTCTCCCTCATGGCTATCCTCTGGTCAGTGTTTAATGCCCTGACCGGGTTCTTCAGCTCGTGGATCCCCATGATGATACTGCGTCTCGGCATCGGCCTCACCGAATCCACCTTCAACCCCGCCGGGATGAAGGTCTCCACCCAGTGGTTCCCCGCCCGGGAGCGCGGGCTCGCCTGCGGGGTCTACAGCGTCGGCACCTCGGCAGGGGCCATGCTTGCCCCGCCCGTCGTCGCCTGGTCCATCCTCCACTATAACTGGCGGATCGCTTTCGTCATTGCCAGCGTCTTCGGCATCCTCTGGGCCGTGCTCTGGTGCGTGGCCTACCGCGCCCCGGAGAAGCATCCCCTGATGTCCGCCGGTGAGCTCGCCCTGATTGGCCGGGATACGACGCCGGTGGTCCGTCGCCGCGTCTCGCTGAAAACCCTGCTGCCCCGCCGCGACCTCTGGGCCATCTCGCTGCCCCGGATGTTTGCCGACCCCACCTGGGCGGCGCTGGGGTTCTGGATGCCGCTCTATCTCGTCAGCGTCCGCCATCTGGATCTGAAGCAAATTGCCCTCTTCGCCTGGCTGCCGTTCCTCACCGCCGACGTGGGCTGCCTCTTCGCCGGGTTCTGCGCGGAAAGGCTCAACCGCTGGGGGGTGACCCTGGTCAACGCCAGGCGGATCACCTTTACGTTTGCGGCCCTCCTGATGACCCTGGTCCCGCTCATCAACCACGTCACCAGCGCCGGGATGGCCATCATCCTCTTCTGCGTCGCCGGGTTCGCCCACCAGTGCGCCTCCATCACCGTCATCAGCATGTCCGGGGACTACTTTGACGAGAGCGAGGTCGGGACCGTCACCGGCTTTGCCGGACTCATCGGCGGCGTGGGCGGCTTTACCGGCACGCTGCTCATCGGCGCGGCCGTGGCCAGCATCGGCTACAACCTCGTCTTTGATGTGCTGGGCTTCCTCGATCTCATCGGGGCGGCCCTGCTCTGGACGCTGCTCAGCAAACCCCATCCCGCCGCAATGTGCGACAACGCCTTCAATCCGGGTCTGTGACCCCACAGGGAGAAACCACCATGAAACAGTTCAGTGAAGCCGATATCCAGCGCCTGAGACAGGCGTATCACGACGATCCGCGTATCCTCACCAGAATCCGCGAGGACAATGACGTCGTGCTCAACAACCCCGTTCTGGTGCCGGAAACCGGCTGCGCCAGCTGGGAGCTCTTCTACTACTGTCCCCGACACGGGGTCCCGCTTATCTGGGACCGGCACGCCTCCGAGCACTATCGCTGCCCGGTCGACGGTGAGGTGTTCACCGGCGAACCGTACCGCGGGGCCTGGTGGCGTAAACTCAACGACCTCAACGCCCGCGCCTGTTACCAGCTCGGCATCGCCTGGATGCTGACCGAAGACAAAACCTACTTTGACCGGGTGCGGGAGATCCTGATGCAGTACGCCCGGTACTATCCGGGCTACGCCGAACACGGGGGGATCCCCTACAACGGGCCCGGCAAAATGAACGCCCAGACCCTCTGCGAGGCCCTGTGTCTGAGCGAATTTGTGAAGGGGTACGACCTGATTTTTGACGAACTGACGGAGAACGAGCGGCGGGTCATCGAGCGGGACCTGCTCCGGGCCTGCGCCGATTTTCTCATCAGCAAACGCTGGGAGCAGCTGCATAACCATGAGGTGCGGATCAACAGCGCGCTCGCCATGACCGGCGCAGTGCTGGACGATGCACACTATCTGGAGATCGGGGTGAATGCCGGGTGGGGACTGCGGGACCAGCTCCGCTGCGGGGTGCTGAAAGGCGGTCTGTGGTTCGAAGGCTCCCTGCACTACCACCACTACGCCCTGCAGGGCTTCTTCGAGTTTGAGCGCATGATCCGCTACGCCCACCAGGAGTACAGCCTGATGGGCATGCCGCAGCACCGGAAGATGCTCACCCTGCCCCTGCACCTGCTCATGCCCGATGACACCGAGCCTGCCTTTAACGACTGTATTCCGCTCAAGGATACGGTGAGATACCCCGATCTCTATGAGTTCGCCTACGCCACTACCGGGGACGAGATGTGCGCCAGGATGCTCTCCATCATTTACGACCACGAGCCGCGCACCAGTCTGGCCGCCTTTCTCTATGGCGATCCCCGGCTGCGTCTCACGGAGCCAGTCCGGGAGACCGGCAACTACCACGATCCGGACAACGGCATCACCATTATCCGCCATCCCGAACACGGCCGGGCCGTGGTGCTCAAACACACCCCGTACGGGGGCGAGCACGATCACTACGACAAGCCCGGGCTCATTATCTACGATGACAACGTGGCGATCCTCCCGGACATGGGCACGACCGGTTACGGTGCGCCGATGCACTACAGCTACTACAAAAATACCCTCACCCATAACGTCCTGTGTGTGGAGGAGTTTAACCAGCCCCCCGTGAATCCCCAGACCCTCAGCTTCACGGAAACGCATGACTATGCGGAGATCACCGTCGAAATTGACTGGCGCCAGCCCCCGGCAGACGTGCCGAGCCTCACCCGTGTGGAGTGGAATACGCACGCTTACCGGGATATCGTCTACCGGCGAAAGGTGATCGTCTATGAGCACATGGTGATTGATATCTCCCGGGTGACGAACCCGCACCGCCGTCAGCTGGACAACACCCTGCATATTGACGGGGAGCGGCTCCTGACCACCGGTGCGTACACACCGTTGCGCGATTACGACCCGAGCGATCCGGTGTACTACTTCAGCGACTGCTTCGTCAGCCGGATGGAGCGCACGATGAACGTGCCGTTCCGCACCCTGTCGGGGAAAAAAATCCAGATCCACTGCGCCTGCAGCGATCCGGATGCGGAACTCCATCAGCTGACCGGTCCGGCAAATCCGCCAGTCGACTCCCTGAGCTACCTTAAAACCCGCTCGCGGGCCCGGACGGTGGTCAGTGTGTACGTGATCGACCTGCATCCTGAGGAGGAACAGATGCGCAACGTCTTCATCTCCCTGCGTCAGAACACCATCAACATCGCCTCCAGCCAGCACCGGGAGATCCTGACCCATCACTTCTGAGTCTCAGGCCTGACGGCGGTTCGCCGCCGTCAGGCTCACACGCGCTGACTACGGCAGCATTTTTTTCCGTTTCTGTGAATACATGACGCTGTCGCTTTTCGCCAGCATCTCCTCCAGAGAAACCGGTTTGGCCGGATCCAGATGCTGTACGCCATACGAATAATTAATGTTGTATGGCTTTTCGGCCTGCCGGTTATGGTTCTCCACCGCGTCCTGGAGCACCGTAAGATACGTGGCGGCATCGGGCGTGTTTCCCAGCAGGACCACGAACTCATCGCCACTCAGTCGCGCGGCAATATCCCCTTCGGCAAGTGGCCCCAGTAACAGCGCGGAGAACGTCTTCAGTACGTGATCCCCTTCAGCATGTCCCCACAGATCGTTGATGGATTTGAACTTATCCAGATCGAAGAAAATCAGACTGGCTCCGGCATGCCGCTCATTGACCTCAGACAGGCGTCTTTCCGCCCGCCGGTAAAATCCACGGCGATTCGGTAAGCCCGTCAGGCTGTCCTTCATCGCCATCTCTGTCAGCTTAAATTCATCTTCCACGATGAAGGCCATATCTTTCAGCATCTCAATGTCAGCCTCGCTGAACTCACGCGGCATGCGGTCAATGATGCACAACGATCCCCCCACATGCCCGTCCGGAAGATGAACAGGGTAACCGGCATAAAAGCGGATGTACGGTGAGCCGGTGACCAGGGGATTGTCATGAAACCGGTCGTCCAGAGACGCATCGTTCACGATGAACGGCCCCTGCTGCAAAATAGCGTGCGCACAAAACGAAATATCGCGCGGGGTTTCGCGCTCCGCCACGCCTTCACAGGCGAGAAACCATTGCCGATCGCGGCCAAGGAGGCTGATAAGCACCACCGGGGCCTGAAAGAGTTTCTTCGTCACCCGGGTTAACCGCTGAAACTGTTCATCACTGCGAACATCCAGCATATTGCTCTGATACAGGGATTGCAGCCGCGCTTCTTCATTGTGCGGAAGGCCAGGAAATTTCATATCACCTCATCATGGCGTCAGGGGGGGAACAGACGCCTGTCCGGAACCCACCCCGAATAATCATCTCAGGAAGTATAGAACGTAAACCTGAAGGCTCCTGCGAAGAAGGGGGCATTGCGATGACGGCTTTCCGATCCAGTGCCGGCAATATATCACGGGGAAAAAGGAGAGAACGCGTCGACCTGCACAGCGAGACACCGTGTGCAGACGCCTCAGGACTGGCACTCGCTGTTAAGGAAAAAACGCCCTCCAGTGGTGCTTTTCCCGTGTGAAACCGCAGGTACCCAGCGCGAAGGGGATCACGGATGACCACACGACAGATTTCATCACCGGTTCCGCACCTGAGTGGACCCCCTTACGTATAAGGTCCTGACGCCCTAATCCCCGCTCTGATGACGGGAATGGCCTGTCCCGGGTACCTTATACCGTTCGCAAGCAAAGCTAAGGGTTGCCGGGTAAAATCTGGGCGTGCCCGGGAAAAACGCTAACGAGCTTCCGGCGCAGCGCCGTTTTATTGGGACCTTTTGCTGCGCCCTCCCCTTCGCCTGAAAATCTCATCCGGGTATACGGCCAGTATGATGACGGGAGGTAAGCCATGTTTACTTGCCAGGGAGGTCGGTTACTGCGTCAGCGCTGCTCTGGCCGCCTCCAGCTCTGCCCGGGCCTCGTCCAGTTTTCGCTCTTTTTTGCGGATTTTGTCCGCACGGCCATCAGCCCGTGCCTCAGCGAGCTCCTGTTCGCGCGCCGTCACCTTCCGTGCTTTTTCGCGCACGTCCGCTTCGCGTTCTGCCCGTAAACCGCTGTCAGTACAGTGCGCGTTGACCTCAGACAGCGCCTTTTCCAGACCGGCAGTGCGGTGATCGTTTCCCTGCGCTCGGGCATAACGGAGCTGCTGTTCGATATCCTGGCGTTTGGCCTCGCAGCCGGTGGCGACCGGCGTTGCCGCCAGAGCGGATACTGTCGGGGCCAGCATCAGCAGGCCAGCCAGAAGGGAGTGAGAATGTTTCATAGAATGCTCCTGAGTGTTTGCTTCGTCCTCATAGACGAAAACAACTTACCTGTCAGAGCTTAACGATTCCTTAAAATACACACAAAGTACAGGGGCATGGGTGAAAATCAGATTTTTTCAGGGCGTAACGCACGCACCGCCGTATCTCCCTGCGTCGCAATGTTCCAGGCATTGCCTCAGGGCGGATCAAAGGAGCGCTGGCCATGACCGGCGCGGTGCTGGACGACGCGCACTATCTCGAGGCTGGAGTGAACGAGGGATGGGGCCTGCGGGGCCAGCTTCACTGCGGCGTGCTGAAGAGGTGGTATGAGCACGTGTAATTGATTTCACCCGGGTGACCAACCCGCACACCGCCAGCTGAACTAAGAAGAGTCTGTGCAGAGAGAATCTCCGGAACACCAAAGGGAATAAAAGGTATATCTGTTCGGAGGGGTCATAAATGCATAATCCAGCGCTTCTACAAAAGTCACAGACATCGCGCATTTTTTAACTTTTACCCGGAGAGAGAGCCCCATCACTGGACCATGAATGATCCGCAGATCCCTTCAATAAGGGGGTTGCGTCCATCGGTTGAGCTCACAACCAAAAGCATACGCGGATACTCGCGGCAGACTTCATCATAATAACCGCAGCTACAGAAGACGGGCCCCTCTGAACCGTCATCGGCTTTCGGGTTGCGATGTCAGCCTGACAATCTGGCGTGGCGGAAAGGAATACTTGGCCGTCGCGATGAAACCTTTCTTGTTGCGTGTATTCCTTATACATTATGCCATCCTTATCTGAACAGATAAGGAATGCATTCCAGATAAACATTAGCGATTTTCTTTTTCTTAGCTGTACAGATAAACTATGATGAAAATCTAAGAAAAATACATTTTCTTCAGGAGCATCCACAGTGATTCAATCAGAAAACCAGCTTCTACAGGATGTGACATCGACCCTTGAAAGCCTCTTTGAAGCCAGGATAAAAATACGGGATGGTCTGCCGGGCGACGACGGTATTGATTGTGTGCTGGAGGTCAGGGGTATTCAGGGGGTCTGGATGATGCCTGTAGAGATTAAAAAACAGGCTTACCCACGGGACATCAGGCAGGCAATCTGGAAAATTGAGGCGTTCTGTGAGAAAAACATCAATATGCCTGATATTGTTCCGATTTTTGTCGCTGAGCTGATCAGTGAGGGGGCAAGAGAAATGCTCAAGGCGCATGATGTTGGCTATTTTGAGCTGGGTGGAACTCTCTTTATCAAGCATAAACAGTCAATTATCGATATACAAAAACCACGCAAAAGAACAGCGAAACGCGGGAGTGGCGTTCTGTTCACTGAAGCGAGGGAAATGGTCGTTCATGCATTACTCCAGTCAAAGGGAAAATGGCTTTCAGGTGAAGAGCTTAGTGAATATTCCGGCACTTCAGCCTTCACGGTTTCGGGCGTTTTAAAAGAACTTGAAATGAGGGAATGGCTGGAAAAAACCCGTGAGGGCGGTCGTTCACAGCGCCGAAGACTGACTAATCCTGGGGCGTTACTTGATGCCTGGTCGGAGGCCACCAGAAAACGGAAAAATGATGCCTTCTACGGGTATTTGTTTGCACCGGATGCAGTGGGCTGTGTCAGAAAAATTGAAAGCAAGGTTAGTCATACAGGCGGTGACATCTGCTGGGCACTGACGGGTGCCCTGCCAGCAAATCAGGCCACGCCATTGCTAACGGGCGTCAACGTGGCAGAGATCATCGTCCCCGCAGGAAGTACAGAGCGGTTTACCCAGTTGACGGGGATTAAACGTGCAGAAAAGGGCTACAACGTGGTTGTACATGAATGCCCCCCCGCAGCCCTGCAATTTATACGCTATGAAAACAACATCCCAGTCGCCAGTGACTTCATTCAGTATCTGTCTCTGCTGGACGGCAAAGGGCGAAATGCTGAACTTGCAGAGCTTTTTCGCCTGAACATTCTGGAGATTTAACCATGGTAGTCCATGCCAAACCGAAAGACAGATCCGGATACTCAGCCATTAATACGGAAATGTGTGAGCGGGTATTAGTCACGTTAATGACCACCTTCGGCACCATGAAAGGCACGCTTCGCCTGATAGGCGGTCTCGTGCCGCGCTATTTAACCCCTGCGCAGGAACCTCAGGTACCTGAACATTATGGTACATCTGATGTGGATATCGTGCTCAACCTGCAAGTGATCGCTGAAGGAGAGAATTATGCGTCTCTGCACGATCAACTGGTTGAAAGAGGCTTCAGAAAACACTCTGAGACAAACTCATGGCGCTGGGAGTTCCCCATTCCCGATAGCCCTCCCGTACTGGTAGAGTTTTTACAGGGAAACAATGCTGACGGCAAACCCGGCAAAGAAGTCCCGATAGACGGCGAGGCGGTTTCTGCCCTTGTGATCCCCTTTGCTGAAATGTCATATGACTGGTACGTCGAGAAAGAGATCTCTGCGATGCTCTTTGGCGATATGGGCAAGGGGGACGCGGGGATTGTTTTTGAAACCATACGGTTTGCAGATGTAGTGGCATTCATCCTGCTGAAAGCGATTTCGTTTCAGAACCGCAATGAACCCAAGGATGCAGCCGATTTGATTCATGTGATGCGTTACGCCGGAGAACCTGAAAATATCGCACAGAAATTCCTTGATCGCATAAAGAGTGGAAAACATCAGAAAGCGATCGAGACGGGACTTCAGGCTCTGCAAAAATGCTTTGCAGAAGGTAACACCAGTGTTGAAGGATATCTGTTAACGGGCCCCGTGCGTTACGGGCAGTTCATGCATGGTACCGATGCCAGTCTGGAAAATGAGAGACTGCAGGAGCAGCGCTTCGCCGCTGCACTGGTAACGGAAGTTCTGCGCCTCATCAATGAAGGCCGGGATGACACTCAGTAAGGCTGATTGCCTTATATGTTCCGCAGTTTACCGCCAGAGTCCAGGTAGAATCATTCTGGTGAATACTGGCGTCAGGAAGACGCTGTGAGCGTACGCGAATAGATTCAGCCCGTATTCCTCCCTGGCTGTTGGCATCAGACCTCAGCCGCCAGGCCCGACAAGTCGATCCTGGCGGTGCATAGAGTTTACTGGCATGCCGCAGCGCCGGTGAAGGTCATACGACAATCATTGCGGGGGAGATGAAAAGTGCTGAAGCTGATGACAAAGCGACGTCTGCACTCAAGTACTCCGTACTCATTCCTCACAGCCGATATCCCGATACGACGTCCTTACTGAGGATGAGAAGGACCTTACCTGTCTTTCGCCGAATGCTGCCCTGTGGAAGACGGGCTGAGGCCCACGCACTGGAATGCGCGATACCACCTCCAGGCTCGCTGCCCCGTTTAAAATCGCGTGATGACTTTCCCTGTGGCTTCCAGTGCGCTAACCGGTTTATTGAATTTGACCAGAACATTGGTGTAGAGGGGAAGCGAGTAAATGCCGTCCTTCTCATGCGAGAGGGTAAGGTGCCGCTCTGTGGGGGACTTGATGTCAGCGAGTAGCCCCTGAGGCGCGTTGATATAATCGTCAAAGACCAGTTGATAAGACTGATTCGCGTTGTCCGTGCAGGAAACGGTTTTTATTGAAAACACAGCATCACTTGTCAGGGGATTAAAATCGGTCACAGCCCCCAAAAAACGGCAGTCACCGGCATCAAACGTGAAGTCAGCGTTAACAGGCTTAAACGGGCTGACTGAAACCAGCGCAAACCAGGAAGAATGCGTATACAGCTCAGGAGTGACTGTGGGTAACACATAGAACTTGGCCACCACTTCACTGGCGCTGGGAGTGTTATATCCGGTACCTTCCATTTTCGCCTGTGAAATTGCCTGGTCTATCGCGTTCTGACCAGGCACTTTCACAGACAACGCAGGTTCAGTTACGGTTAGCGCGGAGTACGCCCAGGTTGCGATCATGCCTGTTGCAACAGGCGCGATAATGCCAATCAGCACCGCTTTCAGCCACTGGAGCTTATGCTCATCGCAGAAAAGTCTCCAGTCTCCCTCTCGCCCGCAACGCTTCCATTTTTTAGTAACTGCATGGCAGCGATTATGTCTCATGGTTGCAATCCCTGTCCTGATAAATGAGATATTCAAAATCCAAAGTTTAAATGTAATAAGATCATTCGACGCTGTTAAGTCTGTAGAACAGATTATTATTCCCGACTACATCAACTATTGAGCAAAAAAGGGAACGATGACTCGCCTGTCAACTGACAACAAAGGGATAAATGACGGGCAGATGACAGGGCTTGACAGCCTTTTGAATGCGAACTTTCCGCCGTAAGACAGGATTTAAAGCACACCCACGCGTATCCACTGGCTGGTATTGCGATTAACTGATCTGAAGAAAAATAGCGACCCGCCCAGCCTCGCCCTGTAGAACATTATCATCAAGACCGGAATTACGAGCAGGTGAGCTCTCAGATGCTATTTCACGGCTACGGCTGCAAAACGGGGCGACTGACCTTCTGGAGCATGAACACGGAACGTTTGACCTTTAAAAATCCCCCCCGGCCTCCCTGCAGTGAAATATGAATCCTGTCCTGCGCACTCAATTAACTAAACTCATTCCTGTTATAAACCTGCAGGCAACCAAAATTGTCAGAGAGTAATGAAGGGAAGATCAGGGGATTTGCCAGCGATGACAGGCTTGACCTTCCGCATGACCGAAGTTCCCTTACAGTAGACCTCAGCACCTTACCCTCGCTGAATTACTCATGTACGTTTGCCAACTCTGCACAGCAGCACTGCGGTCCTCGGCTCAGGGATAAAAAACGGCAGAGTGACATCATCGCTCTGCCGTTGAAAAGTCGGACAACATTTTCTGCGAGTATAAAGAGCACGATATGTTAAGTAAATCAGATTGATGATTTCATGCTAAACATCCTGCCTCGCTTTTACCGTCACGGCACCGCGTGGGTCTGACGGATTCAGTTTTTCACGCTGTAGTCCCCGCCAGAGAATGCTTCACACCCTTAATTTTCATCTATCGAGATCACGTTTCCTGTCCGCAGATCCACGCGCGCAGAGACCGTCTCCTTGACGACCCCACCGAAGGCGTTTGTGCCGCGGAAAGTGGTCTGTACGGTGGCATGCGGATCGTCGGTAAGTACCAGACGGTACAGCGTCGAAAGGTGTTTGTAGGAGGAATCATCATGCATACTGGCTTTGATCAGCGTCTCCAGCGGACGGTAAGCCCCGTTCCAGCCGCTGAAATTATCCTGGAAGGTATCAAAGTTGATCCGTTTCTGCAGCAACGCTGGATTGTTCTGGTATTCATTGAAACACCAGCCTGAGACCACGCCAAGCGTCGTCTCAGGCTGGGTGGTATAGGTATGCTGACTGACGCAGGCATAAAAGGCCTCGGTATATCCGGCGGCGACGGGATTGAGGGCCATATAGGCATTTATGATGGTATGCCGCTTATCCTTACGCGCTTTACGGAATTCGTCCAGGGTCATGTCTGCATATTTAAAGGCTGGCTGAGCAGCTTCAGTCTTTTTCGGTTTGACCGCGTCTTTCGCCACAGACTGACGGCTGTCCGCCGGCTGGATGATCGCATTCACCGCGCACAACGCCAGAAAACCACCCAGATAGATGGCGCAGGATCGTTTGCGTGTGGGCATCCGGACAAGTGAGGGTTTAATCAGGCCGAGAATAAAGGCCACAAACAGTACAAAAGCGAGTAAAGAAAGCAAGGTGCTCATCATGTTCCTTATGGTTCATTATTTCCTGTGAAAACAAGCCTATACTACCAAATTAATCCGCAGGATGCGTGAAATTTTCAGGTACCATTCTGGCAAACTGACTGGGAATAACGCTGACACCGTCCTGAACCTGTGTGTCCGGGGAAGGACCGTCCGCTCTGCCCCACACTGGCGGATGCAGTTATCACTGCGATAGAATAATATAGGTAATTCAATTTACAGCGGTTTTAATCCGATGCCGGGTTAAGGCATTCTGGTGTTCTAAAAAGGAGTTTGTTAATGAAAGACAATAAGCACGTGGAGAAATTCAGGGCGAACCACCTTAATCCCGGTGAAACGGTTATCCAGTGGGGGGAAGGCTATATTGGCAAAATGATGGGTAATGGCAAGGACAGACAGCATAATGGCGTGCTCATCGTGACAGGACAGCGTGTGGCGTTCTACCGCAAGGGCTTTATCGGAGAAGTGATTGAGACCATCCCGTTAAAATCCATTACGTCGATTGAACGCAAATCCACACTGGGTCACCGGATCATCAGAATACATACCTCTCATGACGATCTGGAATTCAAAATGTTCAGTAAGGACTCCGAACTCGCCCTCATCAACGCCATTGAAGCCGGTCGGGGAGGAAAAACGGACACGCCTGCCGCCGCGCAGACACCAGCCAGCCAGGATCCTTACGAACAGCTTAAAAAATTATCGGCCCTCAAAGAGGACGGGATAATTTCGGAAGAAGAGTTCCAGGCGAAAAAAAGCAAATTAATGGAGCTGATTTAACCGCCATCACCGGTCTGAATAAACGTCGCGCCATTATATTAATCCGCAGGGTTGATGTTCTGATGGCGCTTCCTGCACAACGAACTGTCGGGTTGTTCAACCGGTCCACCGCTCCCCTCCCCTTCCAGTCTAATTATGAGCAGGGGATCATCCCGCAACAACGCAACCTTTTTTTGTCTGACAGAATTTACCTGTCACATCTCCCTGCCGTCGTGACACGGTCAGATTTTCGGTTCCGGTAAATAACACGATGAACAATAAAGGATAAGTGCGCGTTGTTAAAATCAGCGCTTCAGCGCCTGAACATTCTGATATTTAATCCTCATAAATGCATAAGACGGGATATCAGCTATGTTAGTATGATCTCAGAATATTTAACGTCTTCCCCCATTTGCGCTGCGTGTCGTAAGGCAAGGTTACAGGGGTGTACCAGGCCTGAAAACAGGCAGCGCATTTACTGTTCCTGATGCCCTATGCTTTTGTGCGACTCCCCGTATTTTCCCCTTCATTCACGAGAGACATCATGTTCTCCTCTGGAAGACGCGCGCGTGAATATTTATTCCGGTACACGTAGAACGGTTGCTGGTAAAAAACAGGGTCGCCGCACCGGACGGTTTCACACACGTTCGGTTTGCAGCGAAAGGTTAACCCTGCCCCACTCTGCTGCAACAGTGCCCTGATTTTCGCATTATCCAGCAATCGAACCTCCCCTTTAAACCCCTGAGCCCGTAACGTCTGCAGGGCGTCATGAAACGCCTCCGAATACAGCAGTTCACTGCCAACCAGCAGATTCAGTTCCGCCCACAGCGCCGCTGCCGTATTGTGGCAGGTCAGGGACAGTTCCAGACAACGAACAGACTCTTCAAAACAGGCCGGGCAGGCAACCGGATTCAGGTGGATAAACAGATCGTCATCGTCATGGATATGTTCGGCGTACTTGATGACCGGGCAGTCCCGGATATCCGGGACCACGATCTGCAGGATTTCGTCAAAAAAGGAGGCATGCACCACCGGCGACGATATCGTTAAGGGGGCCCGACTTTTACGCTTCGAAATACTCTGAAGGGAGAGATAGTGCGGCAAAATTTGCCGATAAACGTTGATGCCAAACGGAGTGAGTGTCACGTTGTTACGCTCGATAATGACCAGCTTTTCACCGAACCAGTTTTCGGTATTTTTCAGCATCCTCGAGACCGGCGGTACGGTCAGGCACAGTTTATCCGCTGTCTTTTTGAGACTCTTTTCCTGCGCCACCGTGACAAAAGCGGCCATAGCCTTAGATATAAACACAATCATCCCCTTTACATCGACTTCTGAACCTTCACCATAATGACCAACAGGGATATAAATCCTTAGCCTAATTTTTATTTCTAACGAAACAAAAAACATCCCAGAAATAGCAAAGCGGAGATAAACCCTTCCTCAACGGTGCCGGAGGGTCAGCCCGGAAGTTGTAACCAGTCATGAGTGCACGCCGTCACAGCAAGGTGAAGTCCCGCAGTCCCCTGCCCCACCCTGAGCCGGGCGCGCCGCATTGCGACAACCAGAAGCCAGTGCAGACAAAACGCGAGTCCTGAACCGTTGCGTAAGGTATTTGGCCAGCTCTAAGGCTGCCACCACTGTCTCTGATGAAAAAACACACATCAATAGTATAAAATTCAACAAGATACAATCGATGGCAGGTCGTAAGGCCCGGGTGACGTACAACAACGCACCCGATTTTTAAATTTCGGGCTGTAAAATACAGCAGGTGAGAGAACGTCTGTGGCTCACCTGCCCTTTTTCCAGAGAAAAGGACTGGCACTGACTATAAGATGTGAGCGGTCCATTGATGGCCGAACGGTTAGCGCATTCGAACACGCCACGCCGACCCGCCCAAAAGTTATTGCTCACTCCGGGACCACGGTCCCAACACATTCCCCTTCGTATTGGCGCAAGACGTAGCACGCAGGCGACAGTGAGCGGCCTGCCCCTGACAGGCAGTGATGTCTCATTATTCAGCTGATATTTCCCGATCGGGACCATGGTCCCGGTCAGTGCCCCCTTTTTTAAAGGTCATGCCTGTACCGACCCGGACAGGGCCAGGCTGGGCATGACATGCAGCACGGCCCCCTCTTTCAGCCTCAGACTTTATGGCTGGGACCGTGGTCCCGGCCATAAAGTCTGTTTTAAGGTAATGCCTTTAACAACCCGGACAGGGTCAGTCTGGATATATCAGGCGGCCGAACCCTTCTCTTCCAGCCCCAGACTTCCCGACTGGGACCACGGTCCCGGTCGGTATCCTTTACTTTCTTCTCAGGTTAACGCCAGGTTCAGACGATCCTGTTGGGTCAATACAGGCGGCGCGGGCCGCCTCTCTCAGTCTGAGATTTCCGGAGCGAGACCATGGTCCCAGGTCATGACCTTTACGTTTAAGTAAGGGTGAACGTATTCTTCAGACTGTCCTTTGGGATCAAACAGGTTGCGTTGAGTTGCTTGGTCAACATGAGATGTCATGATCGGGACCACGGTCCCAGTCCGTGTCCTTACTTTAACGCTATGCATGTATCCGGTCCGGACAGACCAGTCTGGGTATGACAGGCAACGATAACGTCTCTTTCAGCGTGTGATTTCCCCGTCGGGACCATGGTCCCAATGGTCCCAGCCAGTGCTCTAATCTTTTGTTAATGTAAAATACCCGACCCGGACAGGCAGGTCTGTCCGTTGCAGGCAGTGCTGCACCCTCACTCAGGGTGAGACCTCCTGGACGGGACAAGGGTCCAGGGGTTTCTTCTCACCGTCCCGGACACTGCCCATCCCGTGTATCCCCTGCCATTATCCTTTGCTCAGGGAAGAGATTGTCTTTGCGATGAACACCATAAGGTTCTGAATGGAAGCGTTTGGAGTCATACCCTTTCCACAATTGCCTCAGACTGCAGGATCATTCCTCTGCAACCAGGATCCATCATCTGAATGTTTCTCTCGTGTGGGACCGTGGTCCCGGTAGCTGATTCAGACAGTCTCCACAAGAGCCCGTCCCATTAGCCACTCGCACGCATACAGTGTTAAACAGTTAAATTTGCCGGGACCATGGTCCCACATGAATGTCCGGGTATGGAACAGTGAGTGGACGAAGTCACGGTCTGAATAACGGTGGGACCGTGGTCCCACCTTCGCCATGACACCCCGTATAAGCAGCGGTCGGGTCTTGTGCATCCACGAAACGGACAAGACATTCACGTTCTTCATCGACGACGGTTCTACGAACAGGAAGGTTTCTCGAAGGGTACCCGGGCCTGAAACGAATCATAAAAATTCCCCGGTTGTCGCAATACGGTACAACGCCGGGTATGCCTGCAGGCGGCACGGAACACAGATTTTTTACCGCGCATTGCGGCAGTCCTGGTTCAGGCGCACATTCAGCTCACGCAAGGAGATCAACCGGGACCATGGTCCCACCTGAACGGTACTGGCCAGAACCACTTGTCGTATGCAGGAAAAAAGCATGTATTTGCCTGAGCCGTCTGGCGTCCGGTAACAGTATGGGTTCTGCCGGGTCTGTATGTCCCGCACGGCATTGCTGGCAGGATGTACAGCAATAAACACAGGGCGGAAACATCGTGCCCACAAGAGCACCGGGACCGTGGTCCCACCGTGAAAATGCGCCGCACAAGTGTATCAAGAATAAGGAAGCAGACAGCGAGGCGAAGAAGAAGTGATCTCCACCCATACCGCGTAATGGGAGTAGGTTAAGAATAAATCGCCATGGTGCATGTTTTTGTTTCAGCAAGCTGTCAGGATTCGGTAATGGGACCGTGGTCCCGGTCTGACCCGATGAACCCGTCAACTGAGGCAGGAAGGGAATAAACGGCATCATGTGTCAGACTGCCGCCAGGCGTTACCATGATGAGGGTGATGTCTTATTCCTGCCCGGGATGGCTGTGAAAATGTCATAGCTGCCGGGCAGGGCAATTGTGAATAGCCTGAAGGATAAACCGATGCCGGCTGGGACCACGGTACCGGTAAACGCATATCCGTCATCATTCCAGAGCAAGCCCGCATATAACACTATGAAGGCGCTGATGTTTTGTTATGTTTATGAGATGAACGTAAAGATTAAAAGGCTGGCAGGGAAGGGAACGACAGCGTAGTTCAGTAGCGATGGGGCAGAGAAGGGGGCAACGTGGGACCGTGGTCCCATCCTTGCCCTGTAACCACAGCCGGTCTCGAAAAGCGCCTGGCGTTAACAGAGGCAAAAAAAAGGAGCCCGTCGGGGCTCCTGATGAAAACAGGCGTTCAGTCTTTCAGCTTACTGAGCAGCGCTTCAATCTGATCAATGACCTGGGCGGGCAGGAGAGAACGATCCAGCTGAAAGACCACCTTGTCTCCTTTATAGATAGCCGTAGCCCCTTTCACAATCTGCTTTTTTGTGGACAGGGCTGAACGTCTGACAGGGTCACGTGTAAGAGCACCGTTCAGCAACTGGATCACTTCATCCGCTTCAAAGATAACGCCGGCCGTTTTACGGTCGGCCAGCTGGCGCACCTGCTGCAACAACAGGTCCTCTTTCTCACTGAAACTTTTATGCAGGGCCTCACCCGCACGGGCAGAGAGTTCCCCGGGATGAGAGAAGAGGGCGATCAACTC
Organism: Enterobacter sp. SORGH_AS_0287; assembly: GCF_031453695.1. Lineage (NCBI taxonomy): Bacteria > Pseudomonadati > Pseudomonadota > Gammaproteobacteria > Enterobacterales > Enterobacteriaceae > Enterobacter > Enterobacter sp. SORGH_AS_0287. The sequence continues at coordinate 192,557 of NZ_JAVIZW010000002.1, read as the reverse complement.
TTTCGGTAATTTTGCCGTATTCATGCAGCGGGAGATGATTTTACGTGAAATATTTTCCGCCTCGGCCAGAGCAGAAATGTTGCCACCAAATTCATCTGCCAGGCGCGCAGCATAACGTTTGCCACGCTCATAAGCGCTCGTCGGACGGTAGTCATTGCCCAGTTTACAGAGCGCATCCATTTGCTCATCATCGAGGTCGCCTACCAGAACACGATAGTCACTCGACGTTAAAATCGCCGTTTTACGGCGGCGGCTACCGTCGGCAACTTCAATGCCTTCCGCCACGCGACGGCCGAACGCCGGGTTCTGCTGACCGGTCAGGAGAAAAGAGGGAATAAGATCGTCGAGCGACTCTTCCGTCAGCAAATCCTGATCTCGTTCATTACCCGCCCAGACCCGGGTAGCGCTTTCAACCGAATTGCCGGGAACGGTTTCCAGCGTAAATTTTACGTCCCGGCCGCAGACCGGGATGACGATGGAGTTGCCCCGAGCCATCGCGCCGACGCGTGCAATCAGGGAGTCCACCATCGGTGCTGCAGGCGCCTGTTCGGTTTCAACAGGGGTGGCTGCAGGAACGGTTGTTTTACGGATCACCGGTGCACGCTTCATTATCTCATCTCCCAACGAGGCTTAATCAGACGATCAAAAATTTCATTACAGACTGGCTCCCAGATAGCCAGTGCATTACGCCAGGCGCCGGTAGAAGAACGCTGATCGATCGCCTGTTCAAATACCGTACGCATGCGGATCTGACCTTTCCCGACTTCATCCGTCTCTCTGACCACATTCTTCAGAACCATACCGCCCCAGGCATCACGGATCTGTTCTTCCATCCACGGAGACTGCGAGCCGTTGTTATTACTGTATTTTGTCAGCAGGATACGCACATCGGGTTCAAAACCTTTCAGATCCACATTTTTCAGCAGATCGCGCAACATATCAAAGAACTGCAGGGCAGAGGTGTAATCAAACAGTTCGGCCGGCGTCGGGACGATCAGAACATCCGCTGCACAGACCACATTGATCGTACCGATACCCAGGTTCGGTGCACTGTCAATCACGATCACATCATAATCGTGTGCCACCGTTTCTATGGCCAGACGAAGCATCAGGTGCGGATCTGTAGGGAGTTTACCTTCGTCATATCGGCCCATCAGTTCAGTTTCGATACGGTGAAGGGCCAGACAGGAAGGAATAATATCCAGCCCCGGCCAGCAGGTGGGTTTAACAGCATAACTGGCATCATCCCGCTCACCCAGATAGAAAGGCAACAGCGTATCTTCAGCATGAATATGAAGATCGGGTACCCAGCCATGGTACATTGAGGCCGTACCCTGCGGATCGTTACCTTCCACCAGCAGAACACGCAGGCCTTTCAGGGCCAGATCCTGGGCGAGGTGCACGGAAACGGACGTTTTATAAACGCCACCTTTATGGGCTGCCACCCCAATGACCGGAGGAAAGGTTTCTTCTGAACGACGCAGTCGTGTGCCAAAAACATCACGCATATGGTTGATCTGCTCGATCGTGTACCCGACACGCTGCTCGACCCGTCCACGTGTTTCCATATCAGGGTGGGGGAGGCGTCCTGCTTTCTCAGCATCGCGAATGGCCTGAGAAGACACCCCCACCAGATCGGCAGCTTCCCCGATACGCCAGCGACGGGTTATTTTTCTGGCTTCCGGACTGTCATCGTTGAATTGCGCGACAGCAATCGCTTTTGTCATTTCGTGACCAGCAGAAATACACTGGTTCAGAGTATCCATAAGTCCCATTCTGAACATCCTTTAATCATTGCTTTGCATCATTTTATTAAATCTTGAAGAATAATGCAAAGCAACAGTTTATGTGCAAACCCTCAATAAAATTGCAAAGCTGATGCTTTAATGCAAAGTTGATCGCATTTTGTTCACCATACCGCATCTTTTTCTCTGGTGCTCATGCCTGTGTCATCATTTTACATACCGTAGTGAATAAAAAAGGATGCTTCCTTTATTGCGAAGTGTGGCGTGATTCACTTTAGTGACTGCGGTATGAGCAGAACAGCGGTGTCTGGCGTGGATATTGATGGTCTTTTCATCCGTTCATGACTGCGGCATGCAAATTTGTATTGTTAGCTTGCAGGAAAGGTAATGGCTTTATTGACTGTGGTATGCATTCAGAACGCGATCAGCCGTTATGAAGGTCATGACGCTGCATACCGCAGTGAAGGGTTTATAGAGCAATATCAGCTAATACAGGCAGTTATAAAAACACTGCTGGTTTCATTGACTACGGTATGGAGAGTACAGCACTGCAGAATGCAGGTGTGTCAGGTGGGAAGGTGCTGAGTGCGCAGAGATGATCGACAGAAGATCTGTTGTGGGTGAGTGAGTTATGCTGTTTTCTACAGGGACGATCCAATAAGAGATCCCTATAGAGATCCTATAGAGATCCCAAAGAGATCCCCGCTTCGCTGCAGGCCGCGCCGTTACTGGTCCAGGTAAGGATCGATCTTTACTGAAGGATGTATTATATTGACTGTAGGGTGCGATTACTAATACTGTGATATGCAAACACATTTACTGGGGTATGGATTTCCATTGACTGCGCTATGTAATGGGCCCTTCTCATGTGGATAACTCCTGGAATAACAAATGAAGAGTGAAAAGAAGGACTTACCCCTTAATCTTGAGGAAGTTGATAAGTCGTCCGGCGAAGTTGTTAACCTGGATGTCAACAGCACCAGCACGGTTCAGCCCGTGGCGCTCATGCGTCTCGGCCTTTTTGTTCCTACACTCAAGTCCACAGGGAAAAGTAAAGCTAACCGCAAAAACGTCACTGACGCCACGGATGAACTGATACAGCTCTCTGTGGCCCGCAGTGAAGGGTATACGGACGTTAAGATCACCGGATCCCGTCTGGACATGGACACCGACTTTAAGGTCTGGCTCGGGATCATCCGCTCCATGTCCGAATATGGCGTCAAAAAAGACACGCTCGAACTGTCGTTTGTTGAGTTCGTCAAAATGTGTGGATTCGATTCTCGTCGCTCTAACAAGAAGATGCGCGATCGAATCAGTAACTCCCTTTTTAAACTCGCGTCCGTGACACTCAAATTTCAGAGCGAGACGAAAGGGTGGACCACCCACCTGGTGCAATCCGCGTTCTACGATATTAATGAAGACGTCATTGAGATTAAAGCAGAACCTAAGCTGTTTGAGCTCTACCACATGGACAGACGCGTTCTGTTGCGTCTGAAGGCCATTGATGCCCTACAGCGTAAAGAATCTGCTCAGGCGCTTTACACGTTCATTGAGAGCCTTCCTCAGAACCCTGCGCCCATTTCAATGAAGCGTATGCGCGATCGGCTTAATCTCACCTCAAATGTCTATACGCAGAACCATACCGTTCGTAAAGCCATGGAACAGCTCAAGGATATCGGCTACCTCGATTATACGGAGTTTAAGCGCGGACGGTCTTCCTACTTCAGCGTCCACTATCGTAATCCTAAGCTTATCAGCAGCCCAGCGAAAACCATTAAGAAAGAAGACGTGCCTGCCGGGAATGAGACAGAACAGAATTACGAAGAAGTGATAAAGGCTCTCCAGGCGGCCGGTATCGATCCGAAAAAACTGGCAGATGTCCTCGCCAATATGAAACCCGAAAATTGACTGCAGTATGGAAATCATGACTGCGGTATGCCGGAAATAAACCATTGACTGCGGTATGCAGATCCATCCGCGAAATGTGCACAGGATCTCATGGATAACCCGTCTGCTGCGCATACCGCAGTCAATGCGATCCTGGTTGTGTCTGAAATGCCTCCCTTCTCGATCCCTTTAAAATATTGACTGCGGCATGAGCCCCCCTCTCAGACCCCTCATATCTTGACTGAGGTATGCGCCAAGTCCTTGATATACAGCTTGCATTGACTGCGGTATGTGAAAATGCATATCGCAGTCAAGATACTCGTACCAGCCAAAAGGATCCTTTTTGGATCGCAGGCAGGGCAGGGCATACCGCTGCGGGGATCGGATTGAGTCCCTCATTGAGCTTCAGGTTTGTGGAGGAGGCGGGTGACTGCGCGCTGCCCCTTACGACAGGGCAGTCCCGGTTGAAGACCGGGCAAAGATGAGCGATGGGGGCGTAGCGGCGGAAAGGACGTCGCGAGCAGCTTCTGCCAGGTGAAGAGATCACCGCGTGTTGCCTGCGGGAGGGGTAATGCGGGCCTCACACAACGCGAAAGGCGGTTCTGACGACGTCAGGCAGGCAATGCGCGTGGCCGGCTAAAGCCGGCCTGTCTGCCCGTCCCGCAAGGGGCGTTACGCGGGACAGGCTGCGGTGGGCGCTTACGCCTTCTCACTCATCACCTGTTGCAGGATAGCCAGCGCGTGACTGAACTGGACATCCGGGATGGTCAGCGGATACAGGAAGCGGATAACGTTTCCGTACTGACCGCAGATTAACAACAGAAGACCGTGCGCGAGAGCCTTTTGCTGGATCGCCTGCGCTATTGCTGCCGACGGTTCACGGCTGACGGGATCGAAAAACTCCGCCGCAATCATCGACCCCATCCCCCTTACCGCCACGAGAGCAGGATAGCCTCGCTGGATCTCCTCAAGCGTGGCGCTCAGACGCTCGCCCAGATGATGCGCACGGGCACACAGGGACTCGTTGTCGATAATCGCCAGTACGGCGTGTGCAGCCGCCACCGCAAGCGGGTTGCCCGCATAAGTGCCGCCCAGTCCACCCGGTGCCGGCGCGTCCATGATCTCAGCACGCCCCACCACGCCAGATAGCGGCATTCCGCCAGCCAGGCTTTTGGCCATGGTCATTAAATCCGGCTTGTCGTCATAGTGTTCCATGGCAAACAGTTTACCGGTACGGGCGAAGCCGCTCTGTACCTCGTCAGCAATCATGACGATCCCGTGTGTATCGCAGATGCGGCGGATGGCTGCAACCAGTTCTTTCGGTGCCACGTTGAATCCGCCTTCGCCCTGCACGGGTTCAAAAATGATCGCCGCCACCTGTTTCGCCTCAATATCCGCCTTGAACAGACGTTCCAGGGCCGTCACGGCATCCTGTGTCGTGATGCCGTGCAGTTCAGAGGGATACGGTACGTGATAGACCGAGCCGGGGAAGGGGCCAAATCCCTGCTTATACGGGGCGACCTTACCGGTTAATGCCATGGTCATGTAGGTACGGCCGTGAAAGCCGCCCCCGAAGGCAATCACCCCGGGTCGACCGGTGTGGGCGCGAGCGATTTTTATGGCGTTTTCCACCGCTTCCGCCCCCGTCGTGAAGAACGCCGTCTTCGCCGGACCCGGCACCGGGGCCAGCTCGTTCAGTTTTTCCGCTAAGGAAACGTAGCTCTCATACGGCACAATCTGGTAGGCCGTATGGGTGAACTGGTGCAGCTGTTTTTCCACCGCCGCCACCAGCGCCGGGTGACGATGCCCGGTATTCAGGACCGCGATCCCGGCGGCAAAATCAATATACTCATTCCCTTCCACGTCGGTGAGCGTGGCGTTCTCCGCGGTCCGGGCAAAAAAATTACACATCACGCCCACGCCGCGCGGGGTGGCCGAAAGTCTGCGCTGATGAAATGCATTGTTGCTCATGTCAGATACCCTTTAGTCAAAATGATCACACGCCAAGACGATCGCGCAGGCTGTAATACGCCGCGCCCATCGCCGTAAATGGAATTCGCAGACTGCGGCCGCCCGGGAAGGGGTAGTGCGGCAGGTTCGCAAAGGCATCAAATCGCTCGGCGTCACCGCGCAGCAATTCTGAAATCAGCCGTCCGGCAAGGTGGGTGCAGGTCACGCCGTGGCCGCTGTAACCCTGCATGTAGTAAATGTTCTTATCCAGGCGACCAAACTGCGGCATCCGTGACAGCGTCAGCAGGAAGTTACCGGTCCAGCGATAGTCAATTTTTACCCCTTCCAGCTGAGGGAAGGTTTTCAGCAATTTTGGCATCACCAGCCGTTCAACATCCTCCGGATCACGCGCGCCATACACCACGCCGCCGCCGTAAAGTAAACGGTTGTCAGCGGTAAGACGGTAATAATCCAGCAGGTAGTTACAGTCTTCCACACAGTAGTTGCGCGGGATCAGCGAGCGGGCCAGGTCGTCGGACAGCGGCGCGGTCGTGACCACCTGGGTCCCGCAGGGCATGCTGCGTTTTGCCAGTTCCGGCTCAACCTTGTCACCCAGATAGGCATTGCCGGCAACGATCACATAGCGGGCGGTGACCTGGCCGTGTCGGGTGCTCACCACGGCCGGCGTGGTGTGCTGAATGGCGGTGACCGGTGACTGTTCATACACCCGGCCCCCGTTAAGCCGGATGGCGTCGGCTTCACCGATGGCCAGATTCAGGGGATGAATGTGACCGCCGCTGCGATCGAGCAACGCGCCGGTATAGCGTTCGCTGTCGACTTCCCGGCGGATCTCACTCGCGTCCAGCAACTCCAGCTGCGTATGGCCATAGCGTTCCCAGTTTGCTTTTTGCTCCTCCAGCGTCTCCAGTTGCTTATGATTCAGCGCGACAAAGAGTCCACCGGGGCGGTAGTCGCACGGGATCTGATAGCGCTGAATACGCTCCCGGATGATGTCTCCCCCTTCAAACATCATACTGCCGAGCATCCTGGCGGTATCGGGGCCGTAGTTTTTCTCAATGACATCAATATCGCGGCTGTAAGAGTTAACCAGCTGCCCGCCGTTGCGCCCGCTGGCACCAAAACCAATGCGTGCGCCTTCAAGCAGCACCACGTCATAACCCATCTCGGCAAGGTGCAGGGCAGAAGAGAGACCGGTATAGCCGCCGCCCACCACACACACGTCACAACTGATGGATTCCTTCAGCGTCGGGAACGGTGCATAGGTATTCGCGCTGGCCGCGTAGTAACTGGTGGTATGTTCGGTCATGGTTGAGACTCCAGAGCTATCCAGATGGTTTTCAGTTCGGTGAATTTTTCCAGGGCATGCAGGGATTTATCGCGACCGTTGCCACTCTGCTTATACCCGCCAAAGGGGACGGTCATGTCCCCGTCGTTATAGTTATTCACAAAGACTGAGCCCGCCTTCAGGCGGCGACTCATGCGGTGGGCGCGGGACAGATCGCGGGTCCATACCGCCGCACCCAGCCCGTATTCACTGTCGTTTGCCAGCGCTAACGCATCCTCTTCACGTTTAAAACGGGTGACGACCAGAACCGGTCCGAAGATCTCTTCCCGGCAGAGCGGGGAGGCAGGATCGATGTCAACAAAAATGGTGGGACCTACGGCGGCCGGCCAGGGCTGTTCCCGCCCGTCCAGCAGCAGAGTGCCCTGACGGGTTCCCTCACGAATGAAGGTGTGCACGGTATCGGCATGCGCATTGTCGATGAGCATGCCCATCGTGGTATCAGGATCGAGCGGGTCACCCGGTTGCCAGTGACGGGCCTGGGCTTGCAGCCGGGTCAGAAAGTCATCGGCGATGCTGTCCTCCAGCAGCAGGCGGGTACCCGCGATACACACCTGCCCCTGGTTATAAAAAATCCCGGCAGCGGTCGCGCTCACGGCCTTGTCCAGATCCGGACAGTCGGCAAAGATGATGTTGGCACTCTTGCCCCCCGCCTCGAGCCAGACGCGCTTCATGTTGCTTTCCCCGGCATCCTTCAGTAACTGCTTACCGGTGCGGGTAGAACCAGTAAAGGTCAGCACCTCGACGTCCGGATGCCGCGCCAGCGCCTCACCCGCTTCGTGCCCGTAACCGCTTATCACGTTCAGCACACCGTCCGGCAGACCCGCCTCTTTCGCCAGCCCGGCCAGCCGCAGGGCGGTAAGCGGCGATTTTTCCGACGGTTTTAATACCACGCTGTTACCCGCGACCAGCGCCGGTCCCAGCTTCCAGCAGGCCAGCAGAAGCGGGAAGTTCCAGGGGACGATAGCCGCGACGACACCGACCGGCTCCCGCACGATCATCGCCAGTTCACCCGGACCCGTGGGGGCGACTTCGCCGTACACTTTATCCGCCGCTTCGGCGTACCATCTGATGGCGCGTGCGGCACCGGGAATATCGTCGCGCAGACTGTGTCGGATGGGTTTACCGGTATCCAGGGTTTCCAGCAAGGCCAGCTCCTCACGATGCTGCTCCATCAGATCGGCGAGCGTGTTCAGCACCGCCTTTCGCTGTGCCGGCGTCGCCTGTGACCAGTCACCACGGTCAAATACGTCTCGTGCGGCCTGCACGGCACGATCAACGTCCGTTTTTTTACCCCGGGCCACGTTAGCCAGCGTCTGCTGCGCGCCCGGATCGACGGTTTCAAAGGTCGAACGATCGGCGGCATCGCAATAGAAACCGTTAATAAATAACCGGGTCTCAATGGCGAGCTTTTTGGCTTTTTCCTGCCAGTACGTCAGGTGCTGAAAATGCATATTCACTCCTTTTTTCGCAATCAGATAAATACAGGCACGACAGTTTTCAGGCGATACGAGGCCGTGAGGCATCCCGGGGATGAACCCGTAAAATGCCGTTAAAGCGCGTCTGTCAGTAGCGTCCCGGCAAGAGCCGGGACTGAACGATAATCAGAAAGTGGTGGGGGTGTGGGCGCTGATAATGCGGCAAATACCGGCCGAGGTGTTGCTGAAGCTGTGCGGGATGCCGGTATTAATGGCATAGCTCTGCCCTGCAACAAGGTGATAGGGCTGGCCATTGATGGTCAGCAGAATTTCACCTTCCAGTATCGTACCGATCTCCTCACCCTGATGTTTGATCCTCTCCCCGGTTGTGGTGCCAGGCTGGTAAGTTTCAAAAATCATCGCCAGCGTACGGTTCGGATTTCCGTTATGAACCAGCTTCATCGAAACCCCCTGACTGCCTATTTCGATAAGATCATCCTGATTAATGACCACCTGCGGTTCATCAGGTTTTTCCGGTTCCGAAAAGAATTCCGAGAGCGACAGCCCATAGACTTTCAGCAGCTTCTGCAGCGTACTGATGGCAGGACTGACTTTATCCTGCTCGATGGTGCTGATGGCACTGTGTGTTAACCCAGACAGTTCGGCGGCACGCCGCTGCGAGAGACCCAGCTGCTGGCGGATCTCAGACAGACGTTTCCCTGGCGCCAGTCCGTCATCGCTCATAGTTGCATTTCCTTAACGGTAGTGGTCAAAGCCGTTGCTTCTCGGCGATGTGGCTTTGACAGGCGGTGATAAAACCTTCAAACAACATACGTGACAGGGCGTACTCACTGCTGTTCCATTCGGGATGCCATTGCACACCGAGGGCGAAAGGGTGGTCATGCACGCTGACCGCTTCGACCAGCCCGTCTGTCGAACGGGCCTCCACGCGTAGCCGTGGTCCCAACGTTCGTGCACCTTGCCCGTGTAACGAGTTTACCCAAAATGTGTTACAGCCTGGTATTAATAGAGACAGCAGTCCTCCCTCCTGAACCTGCACTTCATGAGACGGGGCGTATTGTAGCTCAACCGGCAGCTCAGGATCTTCCCGGTGCTCAAGCAGATCGTTCTGCTCGAACAGGCGACGATACAGCGTCCCTCCTGTGGCAACAACCAGTTCCTGCAGCCCCCGACAGATGGCGAAAATGGGGATGCGCCTTTCGAGCGCGGCGGCAATCAGCGCCAGGCTCAGAAGATCACGCCCGGGATCGGCGTCAGGCTCATCGCCGTTTTCACCATACAGGTGCGGCTGCACATTACTGGGGCTGCCCGGCAGGTAAATCCCGTCCAGGGTGGGCAGCAGCGCGGCAAGCAGATCGGGTTCCGCCAGTGCATGGGGTAACGCGATCGGCAATCCGCCCGCGTTGATAATGGCATTCAGGTACTTTTCTTGCAGGGTCTGGGTCTCATGACCCTTAAGCCTGTTTCGACACATCACCACGCCAATGACTGGCTTGTTCATTATATTTTCCATGATCGCCCTCACAAAGTGGACTAAATTTAGGCCAGTTTCACCTGTAAAACGGCCTTTTCGTTCAATATTTTCTCAATCTAGCAACGGGATCTGCCTTTTGCAAACTTAATTTAACATTTGACAAACAATTTGTTTGCATACAAATTCGATAGGGTGGACATTATATTTGACAGTCCTGGCAGCGAACGCAAATCCAAACACGGTGGTAAATCATGGAAACCAATATCGTAGAAGTTGAGAACTTTGTTCAACACACGGAGGAGAGGCGGGGCAGCGCCTTTTCGCAGGAAGTGAAGCGCTATATAGACCAGTATCCGAACACCCAGTTTATTGATGTCCTTCTGACCGATCTGAACGGCTGTTTTCGCGGCAAACGTATTCCGGTAGCCGGACTGAGCAAGCTCGAAAAAGGGTGCTATTTCCCGGCATCGGTTTTCGCCATGGACATTCTGGGTAACGTGGTGGAAGAGGCCGGGCTGGGGCAGGAACTCGGTGAGCCGGACTGCGTCTGTGTACCGGTGCCAGGTACCCTGACACCATCCGCCGCCGATCCGGAATACATTGGTCAGGTGCAGCTCACCATGGTCGATGAAGATGGCGCTCCCTTTGACGTTGAGCCGCGGAATGTTCTCAACCGACTCTGGCAGCAGCTGCGCCAGCGCGGTCTGTTCCCCGTGGTAGCGGTAGAGCTGGAGTTCTATTTACTTGACCGCAATCGCGATGCCGACGGCTACCTGCAGCCACCCTGCGCGCCGGGTACCGACGTGCGCAACACGCAAAGCCAGGTCTACTCGGTCGATAATCTTAACCACTTTGCTGACGTGCTGAATGACATCGACGAACTGGCGCAACTGCAGCTGATCCCCGCCGATGGCGCCGTCGCAGAGGCCTCGCCGGGCCAGTTTGAGATCAACCTGCACCATACGGAAAACGTGCTGGATGCCTGTGATGATGCGCTGGCATTAAAACGTCTCGTTCGTCAGATGGCAGAAAAGCATAAGATGCATGCCACCTTTATGGCAAAGCCGTATGAAGAGCATGCGGGGAGCGGGATGCACATCCACATCAGCATGCAAAACAACAAAGGCGAAAACGTGTTCGCGGATGCCAGTGGTGAGGATTCTGCGCTCTTAAAGCGCACCCTTGCCGGGATGATCGACCTGATGCCGGCGTCCATGGCGCTGCTGGCACCGAACGTCAACTCGTACCGCCGTTTTCAGCCGGGGATGTACGTGCCGACGCAGGCGTCATGGGGACACAATAACCGCACGGTTGCCCTGCGTATCCCCTGCGGCGATCGCCATAACCATCGGGTCGAATACCGGGTGGCGGGGGCAGACGCGAATCCGTATCTGGTCATGGCAGCGATTTTTGCCGGCATTCTGCACGGGCTGGATAACGACTTACCCCTGCAGGACGAAGTCGAGGGTAACGGGCTGGAGCAGGACGGACTGCCGTTCCCGATCCGTCAGAGCGATGCGCTGTGGGCCTTTATGCAAAACGATCACCTTCGCGAGCGGCTGGGTGAACGGTTCTGTCATGTCTATCACGCCTGTAAGAACGATGAGTTGTTGCAGTTTGAACGCCTGATCACCGAAACAGAAATTGAGTGGATGTTGAAAAACGCCTGATCACGTGCCCCGTAAGGGGCCGCTTTGTTTCATCTCATACGCATCATCATACGGCCTGCGCGGAGCCTGGCCGAACTGTTTGCTGGCACGCCAGCACTTCCCGTGAGCCGCGTTATGGAGCGCAGGCGGCACAGGGATTCTCTTAACGACACTGTGTGACGAGGTAGGAAATGATACAGATGTTCAGCTATCCGCAGGGCGAAGGGGGCCACTCTGGCTGCCTGGGTGAACGCGAACCAGAGAGGGTACGCAGATTTGCTCACGTGTGTTCTTTGCCACTCCCCCCTTTGCTATGCAGGTTTGCGTTGAGGTCAACGCGATTGCAAACCGCGGTAAGCATGGGGGGGACGATCTATGGCGACTAATACGTCTCTCGATTCACCGGGCATGGCCGGACGAACCCGGCTTCGCAGCTCCCTTAAACTGTGGCAGGTCGTGATGATGGGGCTGGCTTACCTCACGCCCATGACCGTGTTTGATACTTTCGGCATTGTCTCCGGCATCAGTGATGGCCACGTGCCCGCCTCGTATCTCCTGGCGCTGGCCGGCGTCATGTTTACCGCCATCAGCTACGGCAAGCTGGTGCGACAGTTCCCCGAAGCGGGCTCCGCGTATACCTACACCCAGAAATCGATCGGACCGCACGTCGGCTTTATGGTCGGCTGGTCATCGCTGCTGGACTATCTCTTCCTGCCGATGATCAACGTGCTGCTGGCGAAAATTTATCTGTCCGCGATGTTCCCCGACGTGCCGCCATGGATTTGGGTGGTGGGGTTTGTGACGATCCTGACGCTGGCGAATCTGAAGAGTGTGAATCTCGTCGCCAACTTCAATACCCTGTTTGTGCTGGTGCAGGTCGCGATCATGGTGGTGTTTGTCGTCCTTGTGGTGCACGGGTTACATAAGGGGGAGGGGGTCGGCACCGTCTGGTCGCTTCAGCCTTTCATCAGCCAGAATGCCCATCTGATCCCCATCATTACCGGCGCGACCATTGTCTGTTTTTCATTCCTCGGTTTTGATGCGGTGACCACCCTGTCGGAAGAGACACCCAATGCGGCGCGGGTTATCCCCAGAGCCATCTTCCTGACCGCACTGTATGGCGGGCTGATTTTTATTATCGCCTCGTTTTTTATGCAGCTCTTTTTCCCGAGTATCGCGCGCTTCAAAAACCCGGACGCTGCGCTGCCGGAAATTGCACTGTATGTCGGCGGCAAGCTCTTCCAGTCGATCTTTTTGTGTACCACCTTTGTGAATACGCTCGCCTCGGGGCTGGCCTCGCATGCGAGCGTCTCGCGTCTGCTGTACGTGATGGGACGTGACAATGTCTTTCCGGAGCGGGTGTTTGGCTATGTGCATCCGAAATGGCGCACGCCCGCCCTGAACGTCATTATGGTGGGGATCGTGGCGCTCTCGGCCCTGTATTTCGACCTGGTGACCGCCACAGCCCTCATTAATTTTGGCGCGCTGGTGGCCTTTACGTTTGTAAACCTGTCGGTCTACAACCACTTCTGGCGACGAAAAGGACGCAACAAAACGTGGAAAGACCGTTTTCACTATCTCCTGCTGCCGCTTATTGGTGCGGTAACGGTTGGTGTGCTGTGGATCAATCTTGAGGCGACTTCCCTGACGCTTGGCCTCATCTGGGCCGCCCTGGGCATGCTTTACCTGACCTGGCTGACGCGCCGCTTCCGAAAACCGCCTCCGCAGTTTGATGCCGGTAAGGCTGAGCAGGCCTGGGACTCCTGAGCGCTCAACGGCGCCAGCGAGCTGGCGCCGTTGACAGCCTCACGACAGGACGGCAGATTATGTAACGTCTGCAGCTGTCGCCCTGCGAACGCCAGGATGTAACGAACTCTCTGTCTGTTTGTTCCAGGAAAGGCCTGTGCGCAGGTGCTGAAACTAAGTCAGTTACGTCTCAGCAGCGCTGGCCGCAGACCGGTGACCAGACAAGGCTCGTGAACCGGCGAGGAAGCGGAATATCTTCATTGCATAAACGGGCGTTTATGCGCCGTTGTGCGATCACCGGAAATGCATGTCTCATCAGTTAACGCATCGGTGCAGGACTGGTGCCTGGAACCATCGTTTTTTTGCCATCCGCTGCAGCATCTCCTCCTTACAGAATTTCTGGTGTTAGTCCTGCAGCGTGCGAGGGGCGTAACACGGGTGGACCATCGCACCGCCACGGTATTAGCGCAACTGTCTTTGCGGGAACTGATTCTCTGCACGTTCTGGTTACCCCGTGGAGGGCGTGTAGATAATACTTAACGTGCCCGTGTATTTTCCAGACTGTTTGCCGGATACCGTAAAAGGCGGGGTTGTGAACGTCAGCGGCGCCGGGACGCAGTAGGTCTGCGTGCTATATCCCGGCAGAGTCACCAGCCGCCCGGTGAAATGGGTCGCCGTATTCCACACGAGCCCGGTACCGTTCACCACCCTCTGCGCTATGCCGGTGACGGGGTTATGCACACTCAGGGCATAATCAATGCGGTTCGCCGCGTCTGATTTGCTTCCACCCGCCCGGTATACTGAAAAATAGTCCCGCCTGTCGTCCGGGGGCAGGCGCTCCCTCATCCTTGAAAATAAGGTTGATTATTTTTCCCGTTCCGTTGTTACCATCATACAGGCACATGTCCAGCGATGTGCTGCCGCTCGCGGTGGTGGACCGGTACGATCCCGCGCTGCTGGCCAGGTTCAGGTCAACGGTGGCCGCGGTGGAGGGGAAGGCTGGCAGGTACACTTGCTGCGCACGTTTGCTGATTACCGTCAGCACCAGGTTTGCGGTCCAGGTGCCAATTTTTGTTGTTTGTCTGTATTTTTGATAATTCATAATGAGGGTCGCGCGCCAGACACCGTCCGTCAGATTGCCAAGCTCACTTTGTGAGACATAGTAATTAAATACTGGCGCCTTTTGGGATTCAGAATTGGCAGACGTCCAGGGTTGACGCGTTAATCCGCCATTACCCCTGGTCGCAGTTATAACGATATCTTTGGTAGCGCCGGTACGGTCCTGAGTAAAACGCAGGGGAATACTGCCAGCGCCAGCGCCGGATTCGTCCGTCCAGACCGGCACGGTTGGACATGCGCCGTTAGTCGTGTCAGTCCTGCTGTTGCACACCATGGCCACGTTCATGGCCTCACTCCCTTCCCCCGCGACCTGATTGTTCAGGATATAAAGGGGTGAAGGGAGGGCATCGGTATCAAAGCTGGTTGTCAGATTCGTGGTGCCGGTTGACGGCAGCGTCGCGCAGGTTGGCAGCGTCGTGCAGAGCAGCAGCATTAACAGGACAGTAATCGTCAATTTCATATTTAATTCCCGGCGCATTTCGCCGCTTCAGTGCTTTAAGCGTTTATATCTTTATTGGTTTTTAGGGGGAAGGTGATGCGGACATTGCCACGGGCTTTGCTTCACCCTGAGCGCCGGCCGCCAGCAGCCGGGCCTGCCTGTGCTCGGCCTCAGGCAAGGCTGCCAGGTCTGTCCTGCTACAGGCGGTGGCTCCCAGATAACGCACCACGTCCCGGACCGCTCGGACCTTGATGCGACACCGCCAGAAGCCCTCACTCCGCATCACGTAGAGCGCGTTAATTTTGCGATTTGTTTCCATGGTAAAGCCGCCGTCACCCACCGGTGACCAGGTCGCCACGTTGAGTGGGATACCGCCGTCCAGGGGACGCTGCTGCTCGTCAAGCAGACGCCCCAGCCAGATGTAGCGCGTTTCCACCGCCACGTTCCGGGTGAGCAGCTTGCCCGGGGGGAGAAATAAGCTGCTCCTGCCCATACCTTTCCTTATCTCGCTCGTCATGCCCTCCGGCGTCGCCAGCGACTCGTTTACACTGTAGGCTGTTTTCTGGTAACCCGGAGCCAGGAATGTTCTGCGGCGGCCACTAACCACGTCTCCGCTCGCGCCGCCGTCCATCGATACCGTTACTGTACCGGGACCGTCTTCCTCATCGATATCTGTCCCCACAGTGACCGACAGCGCGGAGGCAGCCTGCCCGGTTCCCCACCGGCCGAGCGACACGCCTTCACCGCTCATCACAAGTGACGAACTGTAGGTACCGCTGCTGCCCGTATTATGCGTCCCGCTGCTTTTATCCCACGCATCACTTAGCGCGAGAGAACCGCTGCCATACTGCCCTTCCGCACGGGCATACAGCTGGCCGTTGATAATGTCCGTATTCACGCCGCTGAACGAGGCACCAACGGCGTTATCAGACGATGCATCATGGTATCGCGTGTAAGACACGCCATATCCCAGCTGGCTGTCACCCCGCCGGCTCTGCTGCCAGCTGGCGTCTATGGAGGCCGCATGTCGTGCCCTGCTATCCTGGTGGCTGACTCCCGACAGAGAAAAGCTGAAATAGAGTCCCTTATCCAGGCCCGGGTCGTTGTCTGACCGGCTGGCAAAGGCGCTGAAACTGGTACCGAGACTGAAGTTATTCAGAACAAAAACGCGGTTTATTCCGGCCTGCCACGTCTCGCTGCGGGAGTGAGACTGGTATACGCGCTCCCAGGGGGCACCGTTGGCATAGTCTGCGTTGTCTGTTGGCAGATCCCTGCGGTATACGTAGCGACCCTGGCTGCCGCTCACGGAGTACCCCAGCGTCCCGTTCCAGCCAGCCACGGGGACGGACAGCATAGCGTTTGTACTCCTGTAGCAGCCAACTGCCCCGTAGGCATGCGCGTTCTGCAGATTGCAGTTACCCGCCGTCAGGGCGGTACGGTAAAAACTGAGGGAAAAACCATCATTATATGTTACCTGCTGTGTACTGCCTCGCGACCCCTCGCTGCCCTGCAGCCAGCTCAATCGCGCGGAGAGCAGCCCGTCCAGCGGACCGGATTCAAAGCCGTGAGACCATTCCGCCGCCGTCTCAGCGTATTGTGCCGAGCTGTAGACGGCGGCTCCCGCGGTGATCGACGAGCTTTTAGTCAGGGGTAACCGCCCGCCAGCATGAACGGCATAGCGTTCATGCTCCGAGCGTGTGCCGTTCGTGACGTTCGAGTCATCGGGCATACCCGCCTGGAGAAACCACTGAAAATCACTGGCCCAGCCCTGTCCCTGCCGGCTGTATAGCTGCGTCTCTGTCCGGACCAGCTGATTATTCTCATAGATACGCAGGGTCAGGGTATAACTGCCTGACGGGAATGAGCGGGTATCCAGCATCTGCGCACCGGCCTTGAGATAAAAGGTGGAGAGAAGCTGGTTATTACGGTACGCATCCACGCGCGCATCATGGTTAAGGAGCACGCTGACGGGCGTGCCTGCAGAAACCGTTTCCCGGTTAAGCCAGGCAAGAGTGGAACCAATACGGAGGCCGCGTATCCGACCGATAGGCAGTTGTGCAAGCGTAATGTTCCCGCCGGCATTTGTGTAAATGTCGCGCTCATCCATAACACCCGCCTGCAGATAAATGCGCTTCAGGAAGTCCTGCCGGAAGTAGGCGTTTGAGGCATCGAGCTGCTGCGCCGTTTCGTTGCCGGAACGCTGCGCGAGCCAGCTCCAGTCTACGCCAAGGAAACTGCTCTCCCCAACGCCGAGTGCGCCATTACCCTGCATTGACAGGGATTGATAGTGGCCACTGGTTGCGAAATTAATATTCTGCTGATGGACAAGCGCATTCCCTGCCTCCGGCGTGCTGTCGTAATAGCGGCTGCCGGTCGCGGCCAGGGGGGGGTACCTGTCACTGATGAAAAGCCGGATAACCGCATTATTTTCATCATATATGAGTCCGAGACTATCCGTTTTCAGATAGTCGCAGCCCGTTCGATTTCCGTTAGTACTGCAGGCCCGTGATGACGTTATAGTCCATGGTCACCGCGCTCGGCAGGGCGGAGCCGTCGGCCAGGGTAATGTCTACCGCCGGATCGACCGTAGCCGTGACGGTGATATCGCGCTGCACGGCTTGCGTGGCGAATGCGCTCAGCATAAGAGTTGAAAGGACGGTCGCGTTTAAAATACGTTTCATTTTATTTCCTCTTGTTTTTTCCATTATTCCATTCACCATGAGTGGAATTTTTAGGAATTATTTGCGTTTATTTTAATTTCACGGATACGGTTTTGTGTTTCGTCCATATATCTTGCCCGATAATCACTTCCAGGATGAAATGCCACGCCTGAAAGTGAATTGACCATATCCGGATAAATGGTCTTTATAACTTTGCTCCATACACACTGGTCATTAACCTTGCATACTCCAATTTCTTTTATTGGCACTCTGACATTACCGGAGTTTAAGATTTCGCCAGTGCTGGTTTTATAACTCAATGCAGGATCATTAGTTTTCGGCAAAACATGAATCAATGCACCCCATATGATATTAACACCCACCGTAGCGGATTTTTTAACGCTGTTATTTAATTCGCCATTATCATTAAATTCTCTTTCATCGACGCTTTCAAAATAGGCTCTCCATGTTGTTTCTTTTTTAGGAGGCAACAACGAAACAATACGAACGACACGCTCAGTTCCTGCGGCAAGAGCAATTTTGGCAGGAACAATAGCCACTTCATCAGCGTTACTTTCATCTGCAATAACTTCTTTCTCACTTGACGTGCCGGGGTTTATAATTTTTTTCAGCGTAATCTTAACAAACTGAACCTCATCGCTTTTGGAAATTAGCTTAATCTGAGATGTTCCTTTTGTGTCAACTGATACTTCCATCGGATAGACCGACATGGCAGCAAGCACCGGATTGAACGATAAAAAAATCATCATCAAGGTCGCGGCGCTGATTTTTAAAAAAAATGTCATTTGAAGATCTCACAAAACTCAACAATGTACTTATGGTGGACAAGGATGTAATCAATCCATTCTTCCCATTGATTATCACAGTAAAACCAGATTGATTTTGCTTAATGTGAATGACTTAAGTCTTGATTGATGATCTACTCCTGTTGCTATCAAATGGTATCCTGAGGATTAAAAATACAGACTGACTGTTTTTTTATTTGCAATCTTCTGTTGCCTGAACATGTAAAAGATTAATGTGGATTTTCAATAAAGAAAAATGAAACAAGATAAAGGAGTAAAAATTAAGAATGTGAATGAATCTTAAGTAATGTAATAAACCAGGGCACCCGATTGCAAAATCTTAACCGAAATGTTTTTTTCATGCAGAATCGCTTAAGATTTACGTTGAATTCATTTTTCCTTTCATAGTAAGCAATTGTAATATATGTGTTTTAATGCGAAACCTCCGCTTGGTTGTGCCATTCACATTCAGTGATCATCCTGCATAAGCGCTCTGCCAGCGAAGGCAATCGCTATGCGTAACCGATTTTACTGAGAACCAGATCATCACTGTGATTAATTCAGTTGCAGCCTGGCAAAGCGTTAAAGCTATCTGCCGGGAGGCCTGTATATCTGAGACCACTTAGTACTTTTGGAAGTGAAGAAGCAGCGGCTTGGAGGCTTCTGATATTAAAAAATCACGGATCTTGAGGTCAAGAGCCGACATCTAAAACCGATGGTATTCTAATCTGAGTCGGGAGGGTTCAGACCCGGAAAGACGTTAGTGGACAAAGCTATAAAAACCAGCATTTAAGTTTGAACTGGCGCTCATCAGATAACGCCGTTCGGACTCAGCATCCGTCTGAAATGCTGAAGTCATATTATGAGCAATTCATTGAATACTTTAAATAGACATACCGTACAGAAATACTCGACTTTACGTGTTCAGAACGCTGAATGAAGTACGGAAGATTATGCAAAAGGGGGGCGCCCGCAAGAATCACTAAACACTATGACGCTGCAGGAAGACGGGTAGCATCATTATTTGGCCTGGTTTTCTAAAAATGCATTGACCTAAAGCGGGTCTGTTTACATAATTACACGGCTGTTATCCAGTTAAAGGGCAGTGAATCCAGGACTGAAAAATTTTTATTAAAGCCCTTTGGTAAATTTCTGGGTTAAACGCTAAATAAATATTTTTTCCTTAACCAGAAAAAGGCATTAATGCAGCAACTTCCGGAGGACAAACCTTATAGCATCCCAGTATTTTATTGCTTATATTGGCGTAATCTTCATTATAGTACAAGTGTAAAGATACCCATCTGTTTATATGTTAAAATCTTCAGGTAAACCATGTTCAGCTTGAAATTAGTTATCATGGCGCGTTTTAAAATTCACACGACCATTGCGATGAATTTTAACATTACTAGTGCGAAACTAAGATCCCTGATTCCTTTTCAGAATGGATTTAAGAATAACAGTAATATTCAGGAAGCAAGCGCCATGTTTATGGTTGAATCCTAATGTTTCTCGCCCTCGTTATTTCGGGTGAGAAATATCGTAAAGAAAAGCTCTTACTTCTTTCGTTTGCATTGCGTTGACGCACTTACCAGAATCACAACCCGCAGATATCCCTGTTGATAACGCCCAGCGCTCATTTGAACTCCTGCTAACGTGACGCGCCCACTTAGTGTCCTGGAGCAGGATGAAATAAGATAAAGAGGGGAAACAAACTTTTTAGTGTCTTATCCTGCCAATCTTTTCGCGGAATATGATCCAGACAGAAAGACCCCATGGGTTACCCTGTACCGGTTCATAAAGAACTTAATTCTGATACATCTTTGTTGACGAGAGAAGAACTGATCATGATGCTCACCATATAGGCGTTCCTGCAAAATAGATGGCGCGCTGATTTTTCAGATTTGGGTCGGGCATCAGATTTGCCCGAAGTGGACTGCCGAATGACAATCTGCAACGGCTGGTCAGCCTTATCCGTACTGTCGCTTGTAAATGTAGTCCTGCCACCGGAGCCATGGGAATTTCCAATGAAAGTGATTTTTGTGCGGCATGCCGAAACAGAATGGAACCGGCACGGGATTATCCAGGGCCACGAGGATAGCCCGTTGACGGCCCGTGGCGCGTTGGAGACATCGGCGTTACTGATGGCCTTAACGGATGCCGGTTATCCCGTGGAAGGTGTCTTTACGTCACCCCTTGGACGTGCGCGGCACATGGGGCAGGCGCTGGCGGGCCATTTTCAGTGCCCGCTGGTGATCGAGGCGGCACTGAAAGAACAGTCATTTGGTCACTATGACGGCATGACGAAGGTGCGCCTGGCGCGTGAACACCCCGATTACTTCCTCGCGTTATTTTCACAGGATGCCACGTTTTGCCCTCCCGGCGGCGAGTCGCTTGCCTGTGCTTCTCAGCGTATTCTCCATTTCGTGCACGAGAAAATGGCACTTGCAACGCATCAGACGCTTTGTGTGGTCACGCACGGGCAGGTCATGCAGGGTATGCTTGCGCTGCTCAGGGACGGAAACCTGGAGCATTTCAACCGCTACGCACAGCCGAACGCCAGCTATACCGTGCTGGAGGGGGGCGGAGGGCAGGACTTCACCCTCCGCTGGGGGATCGCCACCCACCTGCTTAAGTTGCCTGAGATGGATTGAGTAAGGGGAAAGGCCAGCGCAATGCACCGGTGGCTGAAAGACGGTTAACCGCTCCGGCCCGCGGTTAATAGAGGAGCGTGTGTGACTGTAACATCAGCAACGCACGCTGCCCGGTTGCCTGCCGCATCCTGTAGCACAGCGCGCTGGGCTCCACCAGAACATAACCCCGGGTGTGGAACCTGTTGAGCACCTGCACCTGGCTGACGGAGGCGAGATAGCGCGACGGTGCATGCCTGCGACAGATACCGGCGCAGACGCCCTTGCCGATCACTTCCTTATACCGTGCCGGGGTCACCCGGTCCTCATTGAGAATGACGGTCACGATGTCGTGACGGCGCGTGACGGCAAGCGGATGCCAGGAACGCAGCGCCTGTAGCAACCGCCCGGTATCGCTTGCCTGCGCGCAAAAGCAGGTAAAGATGAGAGCCAGGACTCAACGCTTTTTCCCATTGTTCATGACGGACAGAACGCCAGCTATCCGGATCCACCGTGCCTTTCGTCCCGGCGGATCCGGCTGCACTCAGAAATACGCGGTCCAGAAGCAGGAGACCGGCATGGCGAGCACCAGGGAAGGCAGCATGCTCGCCACCGGAAAAACCTTGATTCCGGCGATGCGCAGGCCGGTTGCCACCATCAGGACACCGCCTACGGCCGAGAAATCAGCCTGCATGGCCGGGGTCGTCATCGGGACAATAAACACCGCGCCCCAGGCCAGCGCCAGCTGAATAATGAGCTGCGGAACCGCAACCAGCGCCACGGCATAACCGAGGGTGGTCGCAAAAATCAGTGCCGTGAGCAAATCGAGAAAAGCTTTGGCGATCAGCACGCTGTTGTCGCCCGTCATGCCTTCATGCATGGCACCAAAAATCCCGGTGCCACTGGCACAAAAGAGCACAATGATCGCAACGTATTTTTGCAGAAACTCGGCACGGGCGTCCTCGTCACCCGGATCTTCTCTGACCACGAGCGCGACCAGCCCGCGGGCTTTCTCACCCAGATAGCCGATGCCTTTTTCCAGGTAACAGAGTTCACCCAGCAGCGTGCCGAGCAGGACAGACAGCACCATCACCGGCATGTGGCTCACGCTGGTGACCAGTACGATCCCCATGCACAGCGAGGCTGCCCCGAAAATCAGCGGCATGGAGACGCGCAGCCGTTCGGGCAGGCGGGCGCTGATAATGGCACCCGCCATTCCCCCGATTACCACCGCGGACCCGTTAATCCAGGGACCTGTGATCATAATGATGTTCTCCTGTTATCAGATGATGCGTTTCCCCCCAGCGGGGCAGGGAGTCGCAGGTCAGATCCAGCAGACTGAGCGCCCGCGCCACGCTGTGTGCGATGATCGCTTCGCTGCCGCTGGGACGGGCATACCAGGCCGGGACCGGGGGAAAAATAATGCCGCCATTTTCCGTCACCTGAAGCATGTTACGCAGGTGTCCGGCATGCAGCGGCGTTTCGCGGACCATTAACACCAGCCTGCGGCGCTCTTTCAGGGTCACGTCTGCCGCTCGCGTCAGCAGGTTATTGCCAAGGCCGGTCGCCACGACTGCAAGGGTATGCATGGAGCAGGGGGCGATCAGCATGCCAGCCGCCGGAAATGAACCGCTGGCAATGGCGGCCCCCACATCCCTGACGTCATACGCGACATCCGCGAGCGCCACGACCGCCTCTTCCGTCAGGGTGGTTTCATGACGGCGGTTCAGCTGTGCGGCGGGGGTGATGACCAGGTGGCTCTCCACCTGAAGCGCCCTGAGCGCCCGCAGGGCCGCCACGCCGTAGCCAAACCCGGATGCACCGCTGATGCCAATGATGATGCGTCGGGGAGGTAATACGTCGGTGTTATCCATGGTGTATCCCCTTATCCCGGATAGTCATCGGGCAGAAAACGCCGGACATCTACCTCCATAAAGGCACTGCGGCGAAAGGCACCTTTCATCGCGAAGGGAACCGTACAGTCAAAAATGGTTTTACAGGCAATGCCATGGTCACGTACGGAATAGCTGAAGGCCGGGTCGGAAGACGGATCCAGAGGGTGACAGCGAACACCCGGAATGAAGACGGTGCTGATATCACCCTGGTAACGCGTGGTCATGGCCCAGATCACATCGTTGAGATCGAAAATGTCCACATCCTCGTCAACCAGCATCACATGCTTGAGCTCGGAAAAGGCCGAGAAGGCCAGCAGTGCGGCTTGCCGTTGACGGCCCTCATCACTGGCCTGATTTTTTTTCACCTGGATGACCGCAAGGTATTTGCCCGTTCCCGGGGAAGGGCAGTGCACGTTCAGAACAAAACCGGGCAGGGCACGTTCAACCAGCTGCAGAATACTGGCTTCGGTGGGGATCCCCGCCATGTTGGTGTGCTCATCGCTGGGGCCAATGCACGTCTGCAGGATCGGATGGCGGCGGTGGGTGATGGCCTTCACTTTGATAATCGGAACCAGTGGCTGCGCCTTGCCGGTGTAGCCCGGGAATTCTGGCATGGCCTTCCCGCTGTTGGTATGCTGATCTTCCCTGACCCGGTAGTTCGGGATCAACTCACCCTCGATCACTACTTCGGCACTGGCAATGGCGCGCGCCTTCACGGTCAGACAGTCCACCAGCTCGACAGGCTGCTGGCGCAGACTGCCTGCCACCGACAACTCGTCATAGCCGAGCGGGGTGGTGGGCGGCTCAAAGCAGGCACCAATTTCAATGGCCGGATCCACCCCGATACTGATGGAGATGGGCAGAGGCAGTCCGTCATCCTCTGCCTTCTGACGAAACGTATCCAGATGGCGCCCCGGAACGAAGTACATGGAAATTTCATCCCGACTCTGCACACAGAGGCGATGGATCGTGATGTCGTGTTCGCCGGTCTGCGGATCGGCGGCATAGCACATCCCCAGCGTAAAATAGGGTCCCGCATCTTCCGGCGTGTTTGTCGGGGCCGGAAGAATATTGAGAATGCTAAAATCCGGATCGGTGGCCAGATGGACAACCTCCTGACACACGGCATTTTCGGGCGGAATAACGACAGGGGCTACGGGATGGGTCACGGCATCCTTGAATAAAAAGGCCAGTTTATCCGGCGTAGTGTTGAGCAGGTGGGCCACACGTTTGCGGGAAGCGAGCAGCCCGATCAGCACTCGCATGTCGTCATAGCCTTTTATGCTATTGAATAACATTGCCGGACCGATGCGGGTGGGACGCATGACGGTACCGTGTGCCCCAATATATCGGTAGACACCTGAAAGTTCCGCGTTGGGATCGACGGTCTCATCAGTTTCAATGAGTTCATTATCAAGATGGCTCAGCAAAGCCAGCGCACTGCGCAGGTCGGTGACCCTGGGTCGACGGGACATAGCAAACTCCTTTCTCAGTAACCGGAAACAGGCCTCCGGTGAGATGACTCTGGCTTCCTGCTGGTGATGGCAGAAAGCGCCCATAACACCTGGTCAGTGTGTGGGGTATCGGAAATTCCCGTCCAATCACATTTCCCCTTGTTTTGATATGGGATCCTTATTGGACTTACGGTAAGGGGAGAAGGTGTGGACTATCGGTATCTGCACGCGTTCGTCGTGCTTGCCGGGGAATTGCATTTCGGCAACGCCGCACGGCGACTGCACATTACACAACCAGCGTTAAGCCGCCAGATCCGGGTTCTTGAAGAGCAACTCGGTATGCCGTTGTTTATTCGTGACCGGCGTCATGTGACCCTAAGTCAGGCGGGAAGGCGTCTGGCAGAGGCCGCCCGGGTCTCCGTCAGTCACTATGAGAAACTGATGTCGCGGGCGCGCAGTCTGCGCGAGGGGTTCAGAGGTCAGCTTAAGCTGGGGTATGTGGGGTCAGCGATCCTCGATCCGGCGCTCACGTGCCTGACCAGCGGGTACCGCAGGACCAAACCGGATGTGGAGATCGTCATTGAAGAGTATAATGTCAGCGATCAGCTTACCCTGCTGCTCGATCATGAGCTGGATGCCGGCCTGATCCGCTCACCGGTTCCGCGTTATGCTGGCCTGAATTACCTGAATATTGCTACCCGGGCACTGATTGCTGCCGTGCCTCACAGCCATCCACAGGCTGCCATTGAGAGAATTTCGCTGGCGTCGCTGGCCGGGGATATCTTCATGATACAGCAGGATCCACCTGGCGTGGGTCTGGGCTGGTCTGCCTTACACGCCTGTGAGCAGGCCAGCTTTGTTCCGCAAAAAATTCATTTTACCCGGGATGTGGCTGTGGCTATCGGCATGGTATCCATGGGGATCGGGGTCACCCTGGTGCCTGAAACTCAGCGCTCGGTCACGCTGCCAAATGTCTGTTATTGCTCTCTTGAGGATGCCGGGGCGGTAACGACCCTGACGTTGTGCTGGCCAAAATCCCGCAAAAGCCGCGAGCTGGTAGAGTTCATACGCTACATCGCCCCCGATGTGCTTGCCGCGATGACGCCCCCGCCGGCGGCGGCCGGTGGTTTTTCTCACCCTGCTAAGTGAGAGGGGGGGGCAACATGCGGCTGGATTTTTTCATCAGGCAACTCAGCGGTGTCAGCACCCCGGAGCTGAACATGAGGATGGCCGTCAGCGGCAGGCAGGACGTCGCCCAGTGGCGCTGTCTGCGCCGCAGTAAACAGTGAGAATGCCAGCAGGATACTGGCAAAAACGCTTCTGTGTATCATCATAAAAGTGCTCCCGTCGATGTGAACCGACCGGGAGCATATCTGATTGTATGTTGAGATCAGTTTTGTCTCGTTAAACCTTTCAGCAATTATGTTGGACCTGAGTAAACCGTTTTTCAGCAGGTTTTATTGAGTATCAGGGTTAATGCCGGATTACAATTCTGCGGTGAACCTCGTCTTGCTCTGAACGGGACATGGCCCTGGCCGCCGGTAGGTGCGACAGTCATCATGAATGGTAAAGAGCGATTTTCTCGTACGTTCACGGTTTATCCGCTCCCCGCTGTCCTGCCTGGGGCAAAGCAACACGCTCAAGTGTTGACCTTTTCCGCCTCTGTGGGTAACCGGCTGAGGCAGTCAACGTCAGGATAGTGAAGATGATTGCTCAGATTACTGATTGAAAGCACCTGAGGACCCTCTTATGAGAAGTACTGCTGCGCAAATGAGGATGTT
Source organism: Enterobacter sp. SORGH_AS_0287 (assembly GCF_031453695.1). Taxonomy (NCBI): domain Bacteria; kingdom Pseudomonadati; phylum Pseudomonadota; class Gammaproteobacteria; order Enterobacterales; family Enterobacteriaceae; genus Enterobacter; species Enterobacter sp. SORGH_AS_0287. The sequence goes on along the minus strand of NZ_JAVIZW010000002.1, from coordinate 166,523 downwards.
AATCAGTATGATAATGGTTATCATTTACATATTGTTACAATAATCATACACAAATACATTGAGATATACTGAAAGGTAAACTTATATAAAGTTGTGCCACACAGGCACATTCCATTATGAATTATTTGTATTCAAGGAGATGGATGTGAAAAATAAGGCAGTATTAAACCAGAGAAATGAGAAAGCGCTTAATGCAGTAAGCATTAATCGTATCCCCGTAAAAGCCAGTAAAATTACCCGTGGTCACTCAGTTGATCGCATTCCTGAATATTTTGGACCTCCGGGGCTGCCAGGTCCTGTGCTTTTTTATAGTTAATCTGCCGTAAATTTAATACCGGCGGGGGAAGCTCCGCCGTATCATCTCATATGCAATGGACTGATAGATGCTTATTACTCCCGACACGCTGAAGATTACCTGTTTCAATAAGGATCTCGTTGTTCTTGATCTTCTCAAGGATGAATATACTGTGCTTGAAAATACAGCGGACAGTTTCCTGACATTTCAGATCCCCAATCCCGATGTAGAAGCATTTCTGAACGGTGAGAAAAATTGCCGTTATCTTCAGGCGGATAGCCATAATGATCCTGAATCATTTCTGGAAGTTCGCTGGATGAAACCGCAGGTGAGAATAAAGCACAGTTCCGCGCTTGCCCGAATATCTGCGCTCAGGGCTATGTTGTACTGCAGGCACGGCCTCAATCACGGAGGACTGATAGCGTTAAAGCGTCAGTTTTGTGAAAGTCAGACCATCGGGTGTGCAACAAAGATAACACCAGAAGTGGATATCAGAATAAAAAAGGAAATTGCAGCACTCAACAGTATCTTTGATTTGATTGACCATGATAACCCCTGTCTTGTGTATTCCTGCGCTCTGAAACAACGTCTGATTTCCAGAAAAATAGGCGCAACTCTTGTTATAGGCGTCAGAACACGTCCCTTCTACAGCCACGCGTGGGTGGAGGTAGACAGTACTGTGGTCAGCGATGATCCCGACCTGAGAAAGAAAACGAGCGTCATACTGGAGTGCTGACCATGTTGATCGTTCCTGTCATGTTATCCGAAAGTGTCGCTGTTCCGGCACACTTTACGGCTGTAAGAACCGGTATGTATCTGATATACCTTGATGCCGGCTGGTCATATCGCGAGGATGATGGCAAGTTATGTATTTTTAGTGGCTGGGCGATAACCGGGAACGGTGAAGTGCTTTCACTGTCTGAAACCGCGCCTGACGTACTGGAGAAGGAGCTTAAATCAGCAGATGGCTATTTTTGTTTTATCGTCATTGAAAATGACGTTATCCAGGTGATGAAAAGCCTTTACCGGTACTGTGATGTCTATTATGGAAAAACAGCGTTCGGAGCCATTATCGGTACCGGACTTAAGGATGTGGCCAGAATCTCTGGTACGAAAACGATCACCCGTGATTTTATCAGGTCGTTTATAAGAGACAGTTTTCAGGCCGCTTTCCTTTCACCATTGCACAATACAGGTAAAGCGTATTCCGGGTGTCTGACACGAATTGATCGGGAAAATATACATACGGAAGCTTTCGTCAATCTGACACCGTTAAAGAAAAATACGCTTGATGTCATTATTACAATCGTTAAGAAACTACCCGCTGATCTCCCGCTTGCCCTCTATCTCTCCGGAGGCCTGGACTCATCGATTGTCTTCTTTTGTTTACTGGCAGCAGATAAACCTTTTACTGTCTTTCATTGCCTTCCATTCAGCTTTGAAACCGATGCTGAGCGTGCAGATGCGCACAGACTTTGCCGAAAATATAACATTACTCTCATAGAGCTCAAGCCTGGTTATACAACTGACCGGCAGATACCGAACAGGGTAAATCATCCTTCAGACTGCCCGGTTGTGAACACGTTCTGGCTAAATGCCAGTGATGGACTTACACAAGATATGTCCGGCTGGTTCTGTCTGGACGGGCACGGTGGTGACAGCGTATTCATTCAGTCGCCTTCCGTTAGGATCATTCGTGACCTTATCCGAGTCGGAAAACCTATTCAGGCATTACGAACCGCGTTCAGATTCGCAGCGCTGAAATCCCGATCCCTGCATTCTGTCCTGGCCTCAGCCTACAAAACTGAACCTGCAAAAAGAACACACGTGCATCCTTTACTTGTCGGGCATATCCCGGGCACTGCATGGTATGAATATCTGGAAGAACTCATCAGGATCAGTGAAAGTACTGTCAGTATTTTTCCTGACGGGCCGGCTGTGAAATTCTCTCCACTTATCAGTCTCAGTGTTATCCGTAGCCGTCTTGCCGTTCGTTACGAAGATAATATCCGTGCCTGGCATGATCGTGCTGGGATCAGACGAGAGGCGCTTACCCGTTTCAAAGACCCAGTATTCATCAAGAAAACGAAACGTTCATCTTCCCAGCTCATATTCACAATTATCAGGCAGTATGAAGATGAACTAATCGCTTTTGTCGTCCGTTACGGCACGTACATCCTGGATAATCCTGAGGCCATGATTGAAGAAATAAGATACAACGCCCATGTTGAACTGAATGGTTCTCTTCCAGAAATTTTATCCCTTATCAAATTAATGGTATTTAGTCAGAAAATGGAAGCTGATTTTTTCGACGCGGAGTCAAGGCATGAATTTTTTGAGTTTGTTTAAAACGGTATCCAGAGCAACCGGAACACGACATGTCGGGAAAATAACGTTTATTATCTTATTATCGGTACTGTCTTCAGTACTGATAATCATCTCCCCTGTACTGATATCCCGGACGACTGGCTATCTGATGAGTGACACAGCAGACAGTTTTCGTGTTATTTTTACACTGGGTGCAGTCTATGTCTTTGCCATTTCAGCTCAGAAAATTATTGCTTTCTGGGCGACCTATCTGCAGTCAGCGTTGAGGGTCGAATGTATTGCTTCCATTTCAGAATTCTTTCTGAAAAAACTGTATTACAGTGGTTCTCAAAAAGACAACGCCGGAGGGATTAGTCAACAGCTTAATCAGGCAACCAATGATATATATATTATTATCCGTGAACTGACGTTTGGCCTGCTACCGCCTCTGATCCAGTTATTTATTGCCCTGTGGACAATATTAGCCTCCGATGATGTGATTGTTGCATGCATGTTTTTTATGTTTGCCATATCCTTCGTTTTTACCAATTATGTCTACACCCATAAAATTGTGGCCGCCAGACAGGCCCTGATGGACAGCTCAAGAAAAACCTACACGCTTCTCTCGGACAGTGTCAGAAATATCCCTGTTGTCCGGGTTTTTAATGGTTTTGGTGTATTCATGAAGCGTTTCAATGGCCAACTGACGGAGGATGCCAGAACACAGCGCTCATTCTGGAAGGTCAGTTTCCATGCGCAACTCGTATCAGCGCTGCTGCAAATAATATTTTTTGGCTCGGCTTTCTTCTATACGCTCTACGGGGCCAGTACAGGGCAGGTCACCATTGAGCACTTTATCCTTGTCTCTTCTTATATTCTTATTCTTTCTGCACCGCTTGAGAACCTTGGGCAGTCCTATATTAATTTCCGACAATCCGCCCATGCGTTCTCCGCCTTTTCAGGGGGATGGCTGGAAGAGCCGGTTGACCGTGACGGAAATCTGCGCAGACCACAAAATGGCGACATCACGCTGAGTGGTGTCAGTTTCCGTTATCCGGAAAGCCCATCATGTACCTTGCATGACGTAAACCTGCACTTCAGAACCGGTGAATTCATCACCATTACCGGTAAAAGTGGCTCGGGAAAATCCACGCTTCTTAAAATCCTGGCACGCCAGCTCCCGCTTACCATCGGTAACTATACTCTGGGAGGATGCCCTAATGAGGAACTACCCGAGCAGGTATTTTATGAAAATATCGCCTATGTCTCTCAGGAAGAATATGTGTTTATGGACAGCGTGGCCTACAACCTGCAGATTGCAAATCCCGAAGCCACACGTGAGGAGATGATTAGCGCGCTGGCGAAATCTGGCCTTCAGATCGGCCATCTTCAGGGGGAAGCGCTACTCGATCTCAATCTGGCGAACGAAGGGACAAATATATCCGGAGGACAGAGACAACGCCTTTCCCTTGCCCGTCTTTTCCTGCGCAATCCGGCCGTTATTCTGCTGGATGAGATTACCTCATCTCTGGATCTCATCTCCGAAACCCATGCCATCAATGCGATCCTCTCTGACTTTCCGACGGCGACCATCATCAGTATAAGTCACCGTATCAGCACCTTTAATTATTCGGATCGTATCATCGTGATGCATAACGGCAGGGTCAGTGACGCCGGGCCGCTGAATGAATTACTGCAGCGCAACAACTTCATCGCGCAGTTACACCGGTCTGAAGAGTCCCCCCCGGTAAAGGCATGAGAAATGACATACAGTAGTAACGTTATCCAGCGGGCTCACCCTCGTCAGCATGACGGGTGAGTTGCCCTCAGAAGACCGTTCATCAGATGCATCAGATGCCCTGTCAGCAGGGCACGTTCCCCATCGTATCCCCTCTGCTTTCGGCGGCGGTGTGATCCGGGTGCGCGCAAACGGCATGTCTGCATCTCATGGCCAACCCGCCGGTAGACGGTTTTTTACGAATTTGTGCAGGTGAGGGAGGGCGCTTTTCGCGCTTAGCTGCAGCCCCGTATCCTGCGTGCTGGTTTCGTGTCAGAGGCAGATATTCTGATCCCCTTCATCCTTTCAGCACACGCATTTCTTCTGAAAACCACGGTCTGGTCATGCGTATTTTCAATGTATCCTGGTAACCTGAACGATAAACCAAATCGTATCCCTTCTCAGCCTGAAGTTTGCGATGGGGTAATGGCACAACCAGCCTTCCAGCACTACGTCTTCCCCAGGAGTAGCGCCATGCTGCCAGGCATCCACACCATTCATGGTCAGCATGGCCTGAAGATAATTTACGGTGTTGAGAACGACGTGTTTCTCCTGAGTCCCTCCGGTTTCTACCAGTGGTAGCTGAGGCCTATCTCTCCCTTGTCGGCAGCATCAGTCTGACGGTGATGGTGTCTGAGGTTATTCAGTTTGTAATCCATAAAAATCTGCATATTTTTCCCCAGATACCAGGTCAATCCGACCTCCTCGTAGTTCAGTACATCCCGGCGATACCCTGAATCGGTTTGACGTAAACGGGTATACCCCACATGTGGCTGCAGTGAGGGGGTCAGCATCACCTTCATCAGCACTTCCTCGCTGAATGCGGGATGAGCGTTCGCTGCCGGTTCCGGGTGAATGGCATTATTGCTGCGGGTGGATACGGCCGCCAGATACCATTTTGGTGACTGATATCGCAGGCCGCCTGCCAGTGTCCAGATCTGCTTCTGATAGCCCACATCACGCTGCTGTACGCGGGTTGCGCAAGAAGTGGAGGCGGCGACGATTGCACTGAACCGGGAAGTGAAAGATGCCTCCAGTGACGCACCCAGCCCCTTTCCGTAACGTTTTGTCACCGGGCGATCCGTCTGATGGCCCGGGAACTGATACTGAAGTGCCAGTTGCACGGGAGTATGAACGAGGTCGAATGACCGGCGATATGTCAGCAGATCCTCAGCCCGACCGCGTGTCAGGTTGTCCACGTAGTTGTACGAGATTTCCCTGAACAGGGGCGAACGATCGGTCAGGGATGTGACGTCGTACAGTACCCCCCAGTTTCTGCCGATATCCAGACTGCCCATTGTCCGGTTTCTCACCCCAAGAAATGCAAGGCGAGTTGCGTTACGTGACGCATCTGTTGCGCTGACTGTGTATTCCCACTGTCCGAAGGCCTGCCAGTCATGACTGAGTTGTTGCGTACCCCTCAGTCCGAAGTAAAGATAAGTCCGATCACCGTTATCGCTGGTCTTGCGGCTTATGAACCGTCTGGCAATCAGCGTGCCATAAAAATCCAGGCTGTGTTCTTCGGTGTGTGATAACGGAACCGCCGCGGCAGGGCTACAGAATGCAAAAAGAACCAGCCACATGGATACAATGAAAGGGCGAGCTGAGAGCAAAGTAACGGGCATGTCGAGTATGTCCTCCGGATAAGTGACGCTCTCCAGGTGCCGGCATAAGGCACGGAGATCCCTCAGGACATTGCTCTACACGCTTAAAATAGTAATTTATTATTTTATAATAATTTTTTAGTGTTCAGGTAATTCAGTATTCCGTCATTCAGCGCACTGGCCATGCGGTACCGGAATGACGATGTGCTGAGCAGTTTCTCTTCGGCAGGATTGGTTATGAAGGCCGTTTCAACCAGAACAGAAGGGATAAAAGGAGACTTAAGTACGACAAAAGCGGCCTGTTCCGTTGTGGGGAAGTGCAGCGTATGGACAGGGGCAATATGGTGAATGAGCTGAGAACCCAGCGCCAGGCTTTCCCGGATCGTTTCCGTTTGTTCCAGGTCGAAAATAACCTCCTGCAGATACCGGTCTCCGGCACTCGACTTTTCACCTGCTGCTATATCGGCAGCATTTTCACTGTCTGACAGATACCTGGCCATTGCACTTGTCGCCCCGCGGGTCGAGAGGGCAAAAACCGAGGCTCCCTGCGCGCTCGGGCTGGTAAAACCATCCGCATGCACGGATACCATCAGGTCCGCTTCGTGATGATGGGCCATCTGAACCCGTTCATAGAGTGGAACAAAGATGTCCTCTGTACGTGTGAGCCGTGCATCCACACCATTCATGATCAACATGGCCTGAAGAAATTTTGCGGTTTCGAGAACGACGTGCTTCTCCTGTGTTCCTTCGTACCCTGTGGCGCCCGGATCTTTTCCGCCGTGGCCCGGATCTATCATTACCCGGGGTTTGCGCGTCCCACGTGAGTTTGTCTTCTGCTGATATACCGGCTGTGCGCAGGAGACCGTGTTGAACATCGTACTGGTGAGCAGGGTCGTCAGCCCGGCCAGAATGAGCTGGCGTCGCGTCGTTCGTGAGGCCATACCGCATTACTCCTTGTCTGGGATTTTGATTTGTTACGTTATAACAAATCATTTTCTCTTGTTCTCTCGAGACAGTGTTACTGTTTGTCGCTTTTGGTGTCCTGGGATGAACATACAACGGGGCGGGGGCAGGCGTTCCCTGACGTGGCTGAATCACCATACTGCGATGAGCAGCGGGAGACACGGGCAAGACACAGGACTGTTTTGTCGAGCCCGCGCTTCACCTGTCAGACCCACCTAAATAAAGACGCGCAGCCCAACAGCACCCAGATGATCGTCAATATTCCAGTCGTCATTGGCGTTGCCCCAGGCTTTCTGGTAGCTGTATTCCACGTAGGTGACCGCATTTTTACCTAACCAGTAATCGGTGCCCAGCACGGTCGATTCAAGATGTTGTCCCTCCATGGCATCGCCTCCGCGCAGCCAGCTGACATCGGCGTAGACGCTCCAGTTGTCCGTTAAGTGGAGCCGGGAATCGTATTCGAGGCCGAGGATGGTCTCCTGATCGTCTGCTCGCGAAGGATTATGGCGATAATGCCCCCGTGTTGCTGAGGTGACGTTATCCACTTTATTTACGTACCACGTGGCCTGGGCACCGTTATACCAGGCATGATCGCCCACGTTTGTCGTGTATTTGGCATTCATCCCCATGGAATAGGTATTCCCGTCATACGGCTGCCCGTCCGTTTCGGTCCAGGGGTAACAGTGACCGTTAGGACCAAAAGGCGTGCAGCCCTGGCTGACGCCGGTATTCACCGTATAGTGGTTATAGGCCGCTGCTGTGGACAACATCAGGCCATTCTCCCACTGATAGCGGGCTGCCATCGCTGCGCCGTTGTGAACCAGTGCGGCGCCGTCACGAAAGGCATCGTGCAGGTCGGGACCGTTTCCGTAGTCGGCAAATCCAATTTTGTCGACGCTGTCATTTCCCTGTGCCATGACGCCCAGGGTAAGATGATCGTCCGTGTAGTACCAGATGCCCGCTGAATTGACGATATCCGTCGACATGCCGGCCTGATCGTGTTTTCCTTTGCCGCCCCAGGCATAGGTAGTATCCACCCCCAGTCCCCAGTCCGTCGGCGCATACTGTTTACCAAACGTGAGAATACCCAGGGTTTCGCTGCCCACTCCGGCGTAAGCCTGTCGGGTATAGACGTTGTTGCTGAGGCCATCCGTTGAAGAATCCAGTCCGTGAATGCCCGTTTCGTAGTATCCCAGCGCAAAAGCATCGCTCTCTCCGGCCAGCAGGTTATGCCGCAGGGCGATCCCCAGACGGGAATCGTTGTTCTGAATATCGTGTTTCTGCGTGTGCGCAGAATCGGTCTTTCCGAACAAACGAAGTGATCCAAGCACGCCGATCGCGGTGTCATTATCACTCCAGAGGGTTTCCCCTTTGGTTTGTGTGGCGGTATAACCCGGTGCGGCCTGCAGGGAATGATGATCCTGCGCCATAACAGAACCGCTGAGAATAAGGCTGAGTGAGGCGGCTATCGCCATGGGAATAATTTGCTTCATTTTATTGTTTCCTTTTTTTAAGCATGGTTCGCCGAGCCTGGATATGAGCCAGTTCCACTGCTTGTGAAAGCAAAACGGTTCTCCGGTGATTGGCCTGAGACCGTACCCGGTTCGGTAAAGTTAAGAACGGTAGTTATTCAGCGGTGCTATTATCACTGCGGCTAAGTGGATGAAATGTGATGTGTTTCTTTTTTCGGGTTTTGTCCGTAAAAATCAATGCCATGTTTATTTTCTGTTTATTATATAAATGAACTAATAAGATTATAAATAAATAAACTTATAAACAGACCGATTAATTTATTTATATCTCACGGCCTGTTTTAACCGTCTGGCTGTGAATAGTGGCAAAAAAAGACAATACGCCTTTTTAAATGTGACGATGCCGTCTTTACCTGGATACCGTTCAGTCACATTATTCAGTGAGGGGGATACGCACCCCTGGCGACATATTTTGTTAATCATCCTTTCAAAGGATAATAATTATCATTATCACGTTATGTTATAACGTATGCATATTTCCGTTTGGGGATACCGGGCGTTTCATGATGCCAGGTGTGGTAAAGGAGGGGACGTGGACAGTTTGTTGGATCCAGATGCCAAACCGGTCAGCATTATTGCAGTGCTGGCGGTTTCGCTCAGTACGGTCATTGCCATGCTGGACAGCACGATTGCGAATGTGGCACTTCCTCTGATTGCGAAAGACTTTTCGGTGTCCGAATCCGCGTCGATTCTGATCATCAATGCCTATCAGTTCGCCGTGATTGCAACATTACTTCCTTTTTCGGCCCTGGGGCGAACGTTTGGTAATACGCGGATATTTATAACGGGAGTCATTCTGTTTGCGTTGTCGTCTCTCGGTTGTTCCTTATCGGGCTCCCTGAATATGTTGACGCTTTTTCGTGTTGTTCAGGGGATGGGCGCGGCCGCAATATTAAGTGTCAATGCCGCCTTAATTAAAGAGATTTATCCGGCACGACTCCTTGGCAGGGGCCTGAGCATTAATGTCATGGTCGTTTCGGTTTCCGCCGCTGCGGGTCCGTCTGTGGCGTCCACTATCCTGTCACTGGCTAACTGGAACTGGCTGTTTACAATCAATATTCCTGTGGCCTGTCTTTCACTTATTTTGTGTTTATTCTCATTAAGATCATCGGATTATACGGTCAAACCTTTTGACAGAGGGGGGGCCGGACTGGTGTTTCTGACCTGTCTGTCATTCGCATTTTTGACGCTGAGTGTGACAAAAAATCATGCATGCTTTGCGGTGGTCAGTTTTCTCGTGCTCGTGTGTCTGGGAAGACATTTAGTTCGCGATCAAAAGATAAAGCAGTCCCATGCGATGATCCCGGTGGCAATGTTCTCAAGCTCCGTGTTCTCACTTTCACTGGCTATGTCGTTACTTTCCTACAGTACGCAGCTCCTGGCCTACGTCGCGCTCCCTTTCTATTTTCATAACACGCTGCACCGGGACGTTGTGCAAGCCGGTCTGATGCTGACGGCCTGGCCACTGGCTACCATGATGACCTCTCTGATTGCAGGGGAGTTGAGTACGCGATTTCTCGCCGAACGGGTGGCAATAGCAGGCCTGCTAATGCTGGTCGTCGGCATGTTTCTGATGATATGGCTTCCCCATATGCCATCGAACGGGCAGATCCTCTGGCGGGTGGCCCTCTGTGGGTTCGGTTTTGGGTTGTTTCAGTCCCCGAACAATTTGCTGATTATGACCGCCGTCAGTCCTGAGCAAAACAATATTGCAAGCGGCCTGCTGGGGACATCACGCCTGACGGGACAAATCATCGGCTCAGCCCTGGTTGCGGTCATGTTTAACGTCTTCGGTGGGGGGGCCATTCGTGCCAGCATGGTGGCGGGGACCTTGTTCTCACTTTTATCACTGGGGGTCAGCTATCTGCGGATCAGACAGAAGCATCGCAGGAAATCTCTGCACACTCATGCCCGATAACCGCAGTCGCGATCAGTGGCGACGTAATATTCACCTTCATCCACATCGGTGAGGGGCTGTCGGCCAGCCGGCTGGAAGGACGACTGGTTGTTATTTCCCTTAAACCTGGAGGCTCATCTTTATGCTTAAAGTTCTGCACGTCCTGTACACGCTCCTGCTGGCCCTGTGTTTTTTTCCCGCCTTTGTGCATGCCGCCGCGGAGAAACCAGGCACGCATCATCGGGTAATCATCACCGGTAATTGCCCCTTCGGGGTGATTCTTGCCAACCCCCAGGCATACAGTCAGGTCGTTGGCGTAGGGCCCTGGGCTTTTTTGCATGCCAACATGAACGTACTGAAAGATATGAAGCCCGACATTGGACGGATCACCACGCGATTTATAAACGAAGATTATTCAGTAAATCTTGAAACGTTACTGAATCTTCATCCGGATATCATTTTCTATTATGGAAAAAGCCAGAATGACCATCTCGAACGCGCGGGCGTGCCGCTCGTCAATCTGGATACTGGCGGCAGTGCTAAATACGATCCCGAAGAGACGCAGAGCTACTGGGAAACCGCCTTTGAGGATTCGCTCGGCCTGCCCCGGACCGACAAATTTCATCGGGCGTGGGAGACGACCCGGAAAGCAATCCAGCCCTATGCCGACCGGATACGTCAGCAGCACATCAGAGCGTTATACCTCGAACAAAGTGACGGTAAGACCCTGCGTGTGAGTGGTCCCCATACTTTCGGCGACACCTACCTCAAAATGGCCGGCATGGAGAATGTTGCCGGAAACCTTCAGGTGAGCGGTGATGCCGGTCGGTACATTACGGTCTCTATGGAGCAGATCATGGCGTGGAACCCGGATGTGATTTTCGTTGTGTTCGGGAGTGCCCGGGCTCTGCTCGATAACCGCAATCCCGGACAGATGTGGCAGGGGATACGCGCCTGGAAAAACAAGCGGATCTACTCAACGCCGGTGGGATTACACAACTGGGGAGGATTGTCTGCTGAAACGCCCCTGCTTCCCTTGTTTATGATCAGCAAACTGGAGCCTGACTTTGTGAGTGATGCTGATATGAAAGGCCTGACGAGAGCGTATTACAAAACCATGTTTAACTACGCTATCCCGGAGCGGTTGTTGAATGAAGTTCTCAGCCAGCGTTAAACGACGTCCCTTTTCAGCCACCCCCGAGAACGTTATGCCGGAACAAAAAACCTACCGTCGGCTACTGATCCTGTTGTGTGCCGGCCTGGTTCTCATGAGCCTGGCCTCGTTGTTTATCGGCCGTTATTCTCTGTCGGTACAGGAGGTGATGCATATCCTGCTGGGAGCACCCTACGCGGATCACGCCAGAGAAAAAGCGGCTGTGATTTTCGATCTGCGCCTGCCACGTATCATCGCTGCCGTGATGGTGGGAGCGGGACTGTCTGTCGCCGGCGCGACGTATCAGGCCGTACTGAAAAATGCCCTGGCCAGCCCGGATGTGCTCGGCACCTCCTCGGCGTCAGCCTTTGGTGCAGCGCTGGGGATCGTGATGGGGTTGTCTTATCAGGTTTCCACGGGATGTGCCTTTCTATTCGGGATGCTCAGCCTCGCCCTGGTGTTTGGCCTCTGCTTTCTCCGGCAAAGCCAGGAGGCGATCGTGACGATCCTCTCGGGTCTTATCGTTGCCTCGGTATTTGTCGCTTTTGTCTCTGTCCTGAAATATCTGGCCGATCCGGAGGATACTCTGCCCGCCATCGTATTCTGGCTGATGGGCAGCTTTTCATCGCTGGTCAAAACAGAAGTCTTCAGCCTGATCCCGCTCTTTGTGTTCTGCTATTTCGTGATTTACAGGCTACGGTGGACGATGAATATTCTCTCTCTGGGCGACGATGAGGCGAAAATTCAGGGCTTACATCCGCTGTTACTGAAGATAATACTTCTGGTCTCAGCCTCTGTAATGATATCGGCGTCCGTCGTTATCTGTGGCGTGGTGGGATGGGTGGGACTGGTGATCCCCCATCTTGTCAGAGCCCTGGTCGGAAACAACCACGGAAAATTAATCCCCGTCTCGGCATTATGTGGTGCGCTTTTTTTGCTTGTTATCGACACGCTTGCCCGCGCGCTCACCTACGCGGAAATTCCCGTCGGTATTCTGTCCGCCCTGACAGGGGCGCCGTTATTTGCGTATCTGTATGTCAGAGGAGCCTCTCATGATCATCGCTGAGAACCTGACCTATGGCTTTAAAGGTCAACGGCCGGTTTTTGAGAATATCAGCTTCCGGCTGGGGCAGGGAGAAGTGCTGTGTGTTCTTGGCCCGAACGGTGCGGGGAAAACCACGTTGCTTAAAGTTGTTGCCGGGATCCTCCGTCCGCATTCCGGACGCTGCACTATTGAGCGTCCTGACCACAAAAAGGTCTGCCTGGCCTGGGTCCCGCAGACCCGACATATCCCCTTTGACTATTCCATTCTCGATTTTATTACGTTTGGTCTGGGAGGTGATAAAGGTTATCTGAGGACGCCCACTCCTGATGATTACGCCCGGGCTGAAGCCGTGCTGGTCAGGTTGAGTGCCGGGCATCTGAGAGGCAAGCATGTCAATCAGATCAGCGGTGGCGAGCTTCAGCTTTGTGCTATCGCAAAAGCACTTGTTCCGGACCCCGATGTGCTTATTCTGGACGAGCCGGAGTCCAGTCTCGATTTCACATATCAGCATCGCATCATCAGCCTGCTACATGAACTTGCAAAGAAGGAGCAGAAGACCATCATCATGAACACCCACTTTATCAGTCATGCCAGCCAGGTGGCCGACCAGTGTTTACTGCTCCGGCCGGGATGCTATGCCTGTGGGCCGGCAGACCATATGCTCAGTGACATTCAGCTTGGTCACTACTTCGGGTTATCCATTCATACCGCGACCGGTCCAGTCTCTTGAAAAAGATAATGTGATGGTCGCTAATGTTTCTCATGTGTGTAGAAAAGGCGTGATCATCCTTACCCGCGACAGAACAGATAAAAGAGGAGTAATTAATCAGGTAGTTCAAAAAAACCGAATGCTTTAAGAGTTAACTAAGCTTTGACATTATCCCCACAAAAGGATAAACATTACGTTATCCGTTTGTGGGGATAATTTTACTGGAGCAGCGGTACCATGAATACACTCGCAATTTACAGCCCCAAACAATTAGCTAATCACCTCAAACTAACCCGCCAGAAACATGGACTTACTCAAACTGAACTGGCCGCGAGAATCGGCATCAAGCAGGCTACGATTTCAAATTTTGAAAATAATCCTGATAAAACAACGATTAAAACATTTTTTAAACTGATTCAGGCGCTTGAAATGTCTCTGGTGCTCTATGAAAAGCACGACATACAGAATGGGGAGCCTCATTCCCGCCAGAAGGAGGTGGACTGGTAATGCCTGTGCTCACAACATGGATGAATAACGAACGGGTCGGAGAACTCACGAAACTTGCGAACGGGGCGCATACATTCAGATATGACCGGGAATGGCTGTACAACCGCTATGCCAGGCCCATATCTCTGTCTCTTCCCTTACAGTTTGGCACGATAACGTCTGACGCAGTCATTAATTATTTCGATAATCTGCTCCCCGATAATCCTGCTATCCGGGACCGCATCGTAAGACGCTATCAGACATCATCCAGGCAGCCGTTCGATTTGTTAGCCGAGATCGGGCGTGACAGCGTCGGGGCCGTCACATTGCTTCCTCAGGGAGAACACACTCCGGCGCCGGTGATGTCATGGGAGAGATTGAATGAGAACCGGCTTGAAGCAATTCTGAGTTCGTATCAGTCCGATATTCCCCTCGGTATGATTAACGGGGAGGACGATTTTCGCATATCCGTTGCAGGCGCACAGGAAAAAACCGCCCTTCTCAAAATCGACAGGGATTGGTGTATTCCGAGGGGGATCACCCCAACCAGTCATATCATCAAATTACCCATTGGTGAAATACACCAGCCCAGCGCGACCCTCGATCTGAGTGAAAGCGTTGATAATGAGTATTTTTGTCTCGCGTTAGCCATGGCACTGGGCATTGACGTTCCGGATGCCGAAATCATCAATGCAGGTTGTATAAGAGCATTAGCCGTTGAGCGTTTTGATCGGCGGTGGAACAGAGAACACTCGATGTTATTACGTCTTCCCCAGGAAGATATGTGTCAGGTGTTCGGTCTGCCTTCCTCGGTTAAGTATGAATCTGATGGTGGTCCTGGGATCCCTGAGATAATGGCGTTCCTGCTTGGCTCGAGTAATGCACTCGAGGACCGTTTTAATTTTATGAAATTTCAGGTTTTCCAGTGGCTGCTTGGTGCGACTGACGGGCATGCCAAGAATTTTTCTGTTTTTATTGAGGCAGGTGGAAGTTACCGGCTAACCCCGTTTTACGACATTATCTCTGCGTTCCCCGTGCTGGGTGGACGAGGTTTGCATATTGGCGACCTCAAACTTGCAATGAGCCTCAAAGCAACCAAGGGACGGAAGTATGAAATCAACCAGATCTACCCCCGACACTTCTTCGCCTTAGCGGATGAAGTGAACTTCCGGAAAAGTGAAATGGATGAGATCCTGGACTTCTTCGCTAAGAACGTGCCTGCAGCTTTACAGAGGGTATCAGAATCTTTGCCCGCCGGTTTTTCAGTTGAGGTTGTTGAGTCGATTACCCGGTCCATGACTAAGCTACATGCACGTCTGGTTTAACCGCCCGTTGCGCTAAATGGATGAGGGCTTGACTCTCTGCAAACAGATAAAGGTTTTATCCCTTATCAGGGATATAACCTTTATTATCCCTTACCGGGGATAAAATCAGCTGTATCCCCGGTAAGGGATAAAACCATGCGTTACGATGAAAGGTGCAATGGGCCATACAAGCGTCACCACCATGCAGCAACATGATCGTCGTGGCGGGGGACGGGCCTGGTCAGTGTGAGAACGCCTCAACCTCTTCTCATGGTGAAGATAAAGGTCAACGTACAGGATGGAGATGCCTTATCCCGTTGGCCGTGTGAGGCGCCGAAGCCGGTGCTCGCTGAATCGGTTGAATGGCCAGTCGGGTATGCCATCAGGCACATAGCGGAGAAAGCATTCTGTGTCGTATTTGCTCCTCCCGTTCAGCCTCTACAATAGTGCTGCCCGCTCACCATTTGGTCAGAGCCGAAGAACAGGACGTTTTTACGACCCCAACAGACCATCCGCAGGGCATTTTTGGCGACATTCTTATCTGCGTCGAACCCGCCATCGTTGTCTTTTTTAACCAATCAGTTTTTCGGGCAGCAGCGTTTCCGTTTTTTGCTTGCGTTCTGTGCGCATCGACCTGCTTCGTATCTCGGCCCTTTGGGCGGCCATCCCTGAATCAGCATCAGGATGAATCACATTTCACCCGCGCAGCATAAGGGGCGGTAAGCCCGGGTATGCATCCCGTCATTTTCTCCTGTGTTGCCTTTCTCCTTCGTATCAGGCTTCCGGTAATCGTCCCCCGTCTCAACCCGGCCCGCAAGGGTAAATAGCACGCTACGCGCCCTTGCGGGCCAGAACGACTCCGGGGAAGACGAACCGTCAGGCGATACGAAGACGAAATTCACACTAAAGGAGAAACTGCCATGACGATGAACCTGCATACCCAAACAACCGCCCCTGTTGCCGCACAGGCGACCAGCGTATCCCCGCTGGAGCCGTCAGGCTCCTCAAAAACGAAAGGGTGTAAAGACAAAATCAGAACAAAAACGGATGTATACCAGACGGTAACCAACAGCATTATCGAGGCCCTGGAAAGGGGGGTTAAGCCTTGGGTATGTCCGTGGAAACATAACAGCGCAGTGTCGGGTATTCCGTCGAATTTCAGTACCGGCAAGGCCTACACCGGGATGAATATCATGTTGCTGTGGTGCAGTGCGGCAAAACATGGCTTTCAGGATCCACGCTGGCTGACTTACCATCAGGCCACAGAGCAGGGCGCACGGGTTCGTAAGGGTGAAACCGGCACAACCGGCATTTTTTATAAGACGCTGGAGAAAGAAAACGATGCCGGCGAGCTGGAGCGGATCCCGATGCTGAAAACCTTCACCGTGTTCAACATCGAGCAGACAGACGGGCTTAACCTGGACGACGAAATCAGCCCGCAGGCAGTGACCGGGTTTGATCCACTGCCAGAGGCTGAAGCGCTTTTTCAGCGCACTGGCGCAAATATTAACGAACGCGGCCAACGGGCGTATTATCAGCCTTCAACAGATGAAATCTGGCTACCTGAACGCCATCTGTTCACAGATGCCGCGAACTTTTACGCGACTGGACTGCATGAACTGGTTCACTGGACGGGCGCAGCAAGCCGCCTTGACCGCGAGAAGGGGGGCAAATTTGGTTCAGAGAGCTATGCGTTTGAAGAACTGATCGCTGAGCTGGGCTGCGCATTTTTGATGGCTGACCTGGGCGTGAGTGGAGAGGTCCAGCACGAAAGCTATATTGCGTCGTGGCTGAAATCGCTGAAGGACGATAAACGCTATATTTTTCAGGCGGCCAGCGCCGCCAGTAAAGCACATCGATTCCTGATGGCGTGCTAAGAGGTGAAGCCCTGCGATACAGGGCTTCACCTGCTCTGGCTGCAGGATTTACAGTGCCGACAGTCATCGCCGGACGTTCGACGCTAATGCCTAACTTTGCGACTTCTCAACCAGCGAGTCGATGAGCTTCAACAAAGGCTCTGATGCCTTCTTATATGCCGAATAGCAGAGGTAGTAGCCGGGTAAAGGCTCACACCAGTCCTCCAGCACCCTCTTCATTTGTCCTTTCTCAATAAAGGGAAGGACATCTCCTTCTGGCAGATACCCCAGTCCCGCACCGGATAAGACGGCAGTAATCAGATGGGCAGGAGACTGACACCGTATCGGCCCGTCGACATGAGTATCCTGTTTAAATTCACCTTTTTTAAAACACCACCGGCTGGTTTGCCTCTCCCCATTCTTCATCAACTGGATGCACTGATGTGCGAACAAGTCCTGCGGCCGTTCGGGTTCGTTATGACGACCAAAATAGGTTGTCGAACCCACGACCGCCATTCTGACAGGGGGACTGACAGGGTGACTGTTCCACTCTTTACGCTTACCCGGGCCCAGTCTTATATATGCATCGAATGCTTCTCCGGCGAACGCTTCGGGATGATCCGTATTGCCTAACTCGATACGAAGTTCCGGATTCGCCGTAATAAAATGATTTAGCTTTCTCATCAGCACAGGGCTCACCAGAAGCGAGGCGCAGTTGATCCTGAGTGTTCGGTCATACTGAATGTGTAAGTCGCTAAGTTTATTCAGTTCTGACTGTATTTCATCAACGTGCGATCCGATGGCATGCAGTAAACACTGGCCGCTTTTGGTCGGCGTAACCCGACGGGTAGTTCTTAAGAGCAAGGGGATATTGGTGCTTTTTTCGAGTTCAGCAATCCCGTGACTCAACGCGGGTTGACTGACACCAAGCTGTGCCGCTGCACGGGTAAAGCTTCGCTCGCGGGCAACCGTGACAAAATACAGTAAACTGGTGAGATTACGTTTCATCTGGCAATGGCCTTTTAAATGAGTCCTGGCGCGCGTTTAAACATCATTCGTATGCTGAGTACTTGAGGGGTATTTTTGCTGGAAAAGCTTTCATCATCGTGAACAACAATGGCCGCAACTCGCCCTATCTTCACAAATCACTGGCGCGTCTGCTTTATACATGGACATATTATCCTGTATGTTTGCATATGAAATACCCTGTACCGCACAGAACTGAGGTTTTTTTCATTAACGAAATATTAATGAGTTGACGCTCACTAAATATGGGCTTCTTTTGTCGAGCGCGTAATTTACCTATGGCACTAATGCTCATTTTTTCTGCAATTTTAATGAAAGAAAAGGGAGGCAATTTTTACGGTCTCCTGATGTTGTGAGATATTCATGTGGAGGCCATATGCCTGGTTTTCTTCCCGGTTAAATCATTGCTGAGTCAATCTCCCTGAGAACGGAATGTTACTTTTCAGATGTTGTTTTTATTCGTCATCGTCCGACCGCATGGTCTTTATGACTCTGTAGGTTCTTGCTATCCTGCTGGCATAGGCGTATCGCCGCATCGCTTGTCTGGCCGAATGTTGAAAACCGGCGTTGTAGGCCCCGACAGCCTGCCAGCTCACTCCCCATTTCTGAAACGCTTTTGCCAGATAATAGGTTCCCGTGTAGACATTAAGACATGGGTCCTGCAGAAGTCGCTGTGGGGAGATGCCATATTTTTTCAGTTCAGGAAAATGCTGGGAATCTATCTGCATTAAGCCTGAACCATAACCCGAAACCGGATTCCTTCCTGTTACGCTGTTATGGAAGTGAGATTCGTTCCAGGCTACCGCCCTGATAAGGTCGGGATCTATTTGGTAGTCTCTTCCGGCACGCTCGAAACAGTCTCCAGCATAAAGGGGACCCGGCAGAAGGACTGACAGGATGAATGCAGTTGCTCTGACCATTTTTCCTCAATTCTTCATATCAGGGGAGGGTGTAAACCATCCCGAACATATGCTCAGGTGTATGGCGCTCCTCATTCACTTTACAGCACACCCCACGCAAATAAATGATTTTCGAGATTAACATTTGCATTCATTAGCTTAAAAATTATTCTTTGAAGCAGAGCCTTATTCTTCAGTATATTGGCCGAATAAGGGCTGTATAATCGCTTATAGAGTGCCGGGGTGTGGTTTTATAATGGCTAATTAATAAAAATTAAAGTGTTAGGATAAATACAGTAGCACTGCATAAGTGATACATTTGTTTACTGTGAATGAGGCGATGGTTTTTTCTATGACACCATTTGAACCTTATTCATGTGCATTTTCTCTGACGAGGTAAGGGTGATGCCGCGGCAAAATGTATATATGAAACAGAGAACCCTGAATAGCATTCTCGCGATTGTGAATGAGCGACGCGAGGAAGGTGACACTCATGCTGAAGCAAATATCTCAAGCGTTTGCTCAGAAATGCTCGAATTAGGGATAAGAGTCTATCGCAGTGCTAAAGAAAAAAGAGAGGATGAGACACTTTGTAAGCAGGATAAAATTCAGCAGGAAATCATGACGGAGGCCGTCAAGTCACGGCTTGTGGCGCAGCAGATTTTGAAACTTATGTTTGATATTCAAGATATTAAGGCCGATACCCGAAACAATTACGCCAGTCTGATTGACTGGTTGAAATCACAGGCACAAACACGGATTAGAATGATATTAAGTGATGATTAGCAAAAAGTGGCGTTGTCATTATCGATGTTTGAGGAGCTGAATATGCAGGCGCAGAAAGACCCACAAGATGAAACCGAAGCTCAACAGCTTTATCGTGATATTTATTTTTTTCACAAGCGTTACATAAAGTGCTGGTACATTAAAGATTCCTGCCATCACATTGTCGATGCCAGCGAGGGATTTATTTCTCGCTTCCTACCCCCTGGGATCACTTTTGATTCTGATCTTCCTGCGTATTACGTAACAGAAATTGCGGACAGAAATAGTGAAATTATACACAGTTTTGAATCACTGGTTACTGAACAAAAAAAGACAATCAATCTTTTGGTCTGGAACATTTTCTGCGATGTTAACGGCGTCAGAGCTTTCATCATGACCTTAATGCCCTGCGAATACAAAAACAGGGGAGGTGTGATGGTTTTTCTGGCCGATCTGGCGGAATGTAATCAACGTATAGATTGGTTTTCGTCTCTGCTGCCCGGAGCATTACCGACAAGGAAGAGGACCAGTCTGATAACGTTATCCGAACAGAAAGCGCTGGCCAGAGTCACGCCAGGAGAATGGGAAACAGCATGGATGATTATTTGCGGATGCTCAATCAGAAAAATTGCGGCTTATAAGGGAGTAAGCCCTAAAACTGTGGAAAACAAAGCCAGAAATGTTTATGCAAAGTTAGGTGTTTTTAATCGTGAGGGATTGTTAAGTGCGGCGGAAGAGTATAAATGGATCAATCGTATTCCAGAAAAATTGATTTCATCACCTGCCATCATCAGACTATGAATAACCTTTTCCCTTCATAGTGTAACTGTCCGTAGCCTGTCTTAAAACTTATGCGTTAAAAACGCCCTCTTTCCGATTCAACATCTTTTAGAATGATTATTATTGAATAAAGAATGTTTTTTATAAAAGACAATGGTTTTTGGGATGAGAATATTGATTTTCCTCACTACGAATAACGAAGATATGAGGACGCGTTAACTTCAGACTCAGTCAATGGCACTATGGGGTTATTATCACTCGACACCCGTCTAACTTTTTATTCGTGCTGTTTTTATCATAATGAATAAGCGTTGGTAACGATTTTAGTGATTAGCGAAAACACGTCGATTACCTGGGTTTAAATTATATCCGGCGAGTTTTTTTCCGGGTATGACGTTATGCGTTCAGGAAAAAAGGGGAGTTCTTTTGTCGCAGTAGTTGTCGGGTGTGTTCTCCCCACGACAGGTTTGACATCCTGGGGCGGTAGCGTCCTGGAGCAAAAAATATTGCGCAGAAATGACTTTCCTGACGAGAGAAATATGATCTCCTGTTAACCCTGTTTGAGGAAAAAATATGGTTAAGACGTTGCATAAACAGCGTGAAGAGCGTTTAGCCTGGCTGCCTGAAAGGTTCAGGTTTTTATGCGGTATGGCTGGGGTGATGTCCCTTTACCCGAGGTGGCCTAACCGTCATCTGGCACCAGTGGTGTTAAAATATCTTGCGGTTTCGCTACTACTCTGGCTTGCCGCACGGGGCATGGTTCACGCTGAAGATCTGACTTCTGCAGGCAAAGCAGACGCTCAGGATACGTTTGGTCCGGATTCCACAATGATGTACTACTTCATGCTGGCTGAAGCGGTACTGGTTTTTCTGCTCTACCTGCGTAACCACAATCCGGCTACTTTCCTTTTTATACCGGTATTCATCGTGGTCACAAAAGTGGTGTTTGCCATTATTTCCGCCCGGTCGGGTGGCTGATAATCTGGCCAACCGTCATGAATGAAACGCGTGCTGCTCGCTTTATTTTTCCCCAGACCCTGAATGAACGGTCAGGTCCCGTGGGATTACCCACAGACGAAACGCTCGCGGTATTTTGCCCCATGGCATGGGGCTTTTATACGGGACAATATGTCACTGGCCTGATCATGTCAGTCATACTCTGGACGGGATTAAAACATTTCAAAAAAGGCAAAGGTTCCACCTGGTTATTTAACCTTTGCTACTGGTCTTTTCCTTCGATTCTTTTCAACGGCAGATACAAATTAATACCTGATTCGTCATACCGGTTGTGGCTTCGCTGAGTAAACCGTAGGAGGGAGAGTGTGGAACTGAAGGCGCACCGCTTTATGGGGCGTTACACCTCGCTCGCATTTGTCATGCTCCTGGGGCTGCTTGTCATCTCCCTGAGTGGCAATACGCTGGCTTGGTTACAGATCGATGCCCTGATTAACAGCCATGAGGAAACCTATATTCCGATGGGACTGGATGCATCCTTTACGCTGTCCCGTAACCGAACGGATGCGAGCTATCTCGAGCAGATCGCCGAATCGTTAGTGTTGCTTCGCTACAACGTTTCTCCTGAATCGGTTAAGGCCAATCATCAGGCATTGCTGCGATTCTTCGACAATGAGACACGTCCTGCCATGCAGGACGTCCTGGCGGAAGAAGCCCAGCGGGTCATTGATAATAACGTCACCTCGGCATTCTATCTCTCAGGTCTGGATACTTACCCGTCCGCGGGCATGGTGGATATTCATGGCACTGTTCAGCAATGGATAGGCAGTCGTAAGCAACTGCCTGAAGAGAAGACTCTCAGGCTGGAACTCCGTTATCGCCGGGGGATGGTCACCATCAAAGCATTCAGGGAGAAGACAAATGTGTCTGCGTTACATTAAGTTCGGGCTGTTTTTAGCCGCCAGCGGGAATTTCCAGGTTCATGCCAGTCCCGTATCCCTGCCCCCTGTTGATATTCCCGTCGGACCTGACAGCCAGGTCAGAATCGCGATCAGCAACACCGATCCCAATCTGTTTGTCGTGCCGGGGGACCGTATTATTGCTGTCGACAGTGTTCAGGGCATGTTTGTCAATGCCAACAAGGCGCAGGGACAGGCGAACGGGGGGGTTGTACTCATGACCACGCAAACAAGGCCCTTCACATTTTTCTTACGCACGGCAGGGGGACTGACGGTCTCGGTTATCGGGCTGCCCCAGAAAAGACAGGGCCGGGTGCTGCATTTCATTTCCGATACACCTGCGCAAAATGAGTCCACCCGTCAATGGGAGAGATCGCAGCCTTACCTCCATTTGCTGACCGATATACAGAAGGCCGTTCTGAAAGGGGAGGCGCCGCAGGGTTTTCTGAAGGCTCCAGTCGTCGCCATGCCACGGCTTCAGTTAACTGCCGGACTCAGGGTGGAGCCGGTGGACATGTGGAGCGGTGGAGAGCTGCGTCTCTATCGGCTGGATGTCCGCAATACCAAACGTCACGTGGTGGCGTTCACTGAGAAGCTGTTTCAGGCAAAAGGCGTTCGCGCCGTGATGATTTATCCTTTCAAAACCCGATTAATGCCTGACGAAAATGCTTCTGTATGGATGACTGCCTCAGGTGAGAATGAGGATAAGAAGGCGCATCGTGACCAATATTAATGTGATGACGCGCAACAAGCAGATGGCTTTGCTGGTGGCACTATTACTGGGTCTTGCAGGCGCAGGTATTGTAGCCTGGTACATTGGATCCCCTTCCCGGGCCGCACCGGGACAAAATCAGCCAGTTAAACCTGTCCCGGATATGACCGGGGCGGTTACCTCTACCACCTTTGGCAAAAAGGTCAGTGAAAGCGCAGTCGCTGACCTGCAGCACACGGCATCTGAGGTGGACAAAAAACTGAACCAGTTTGAGCTGCAGCTGACGAAGATCACCGGAGAAAATGAGGTGTACCGGAAAACGGTACAGATGCAAAACGATGCATTAAAACATCTCCAGATGCAGATGGACTCACTGCGTTCAGAAAATCATGCCGATACGCTCAAACTGCGGGATGACAGGGCCGAACCTCAACTTCCTGTCGGCACATCCTTACCAGCATCAGTGCCTCCCCCAACAGCATTTTATCCGGGGCTCCCGATGAACCAGACGGTGAACTCAGGCCGTGCACAGCACCCATCTGAGCTATCAACCATGACCGTCGGATACAGCCGTACCAACAGTAAACGTCACACTCTGCCTTATATCCCTTCTGGCAGTTTTGCCCCGGCGACGGTGATTGAAGGCGCTGATGCTAATGCATCGGTCACTGGGGAGAGTGCCTCCTCTCCCATGCAGTTTCGTTTGACGGGGAAAGTGATTCTGCCGAATGACGGTGAATATGATCTGCGCGGTTGCTTCGTGACGGCCGCCGCGTATGGCGACATCTCCAGCGAAAGAGCGTTGTTGCGCACCGATCGGTTGTCATGCCAAATCCATAACCGGATCATCGATCAGAAAATCAAAGGTCATATCTCTTTTATGGGCAAAAACGGCATCCGTGCGACGCCCGTGATACGTAACGGTAAAATAGTCGGGTTTGCTTTTGCCGGCGGAGCCATTGATGCCATGGGAAGCGCCATGTCCAGTGTCGGGTCAACGACGGTCGGTCTTGGCTCCTCACACAGCGTAACGAGCGGAGAAGTTGCTCGCGCGGGTCTGGGCGGGGGGACCTCCCAGGCAGGGAAAACCCTGTCGGAATATTTCATCAAGCGTGCTGAACAATATCACCCCGTCATCCCTGTCGGGGCAGGCGTCTCCGTTTCTGTTGTGTTTCAGGAAGGTTTTCAGCTCAGGTATGTCGATGGAGAGGACGCAAAACCAACCCGACAGACACCACCAGAAACGTCTTCAGATAATGGCATCAGCATCACGAAAGAGGTGTTAAACGAGCTAAAACTGGGTGACGCCGTTGGAACGGCGAACCCGTCAACGGCTACGTGGAAATAAGGCTGCTATCCGGAGAGCCACTTCACGGCCGTGTTGAAACAGGAGCGGATTCGGTTTCCGATGGACTGTATGTGTATGCAATGCCGGAAAGCCCGCACTCTTCCCATACCTTCACGCGATTTCTGCCCTCATTCTTCACAACGTTGTTCAGCCCACAGGACCCAGTTATGACCAGTAATCTGACTGCGATGCTTACAGGTATTTGCCTGCTTTCAGGCTGCGCTGGAATGAATACGGATTTTGACTGCCAATCGCTGGCACACGATCGCTGCCTGACCATGGAAGACGCCAACCAGTTAGCCCGGCACCTGCCAGCTGAGGCCAACAGAAAAGTGGAAACCAGCATACCGGAGATCTCTGACATGCCATCGTTGAAGCCATCTTCGTCCATTCCCGGCATATTGGCAGGTAAGGGAGGGTATTCATCCCGCGGGTCAGACGTTGTCATGGTCTCAAACACGCAGACCCGCGCGACGCTGCCCGGGAGAGCCGGCCCGGTTATTGCGCGTCTGTGGATTGCGGCCTGGGTAGATGATGATGACGTTTATCATGCTCCTTCTGTCGTCTCATTCGTTGCAGTACCTGACCACTGGATTGGGTACAGAAAATGACTCTTTATAATGAATTTTTCCGACGCATGCTTACCGGCTGGCACATCAAGGACGGAGCACCGGAAGCGGGCGCAGTGCTGAAGGAGATGGCCTACCCCTCATTGCTCAGCATGCTTCCCTACCGGCATTTCGACCCTGAAACAGGTATGTTCATCAACAGCACTACCGTCGGATTTGTTCTCGAATGTACACCGCTTATCGGTGCGAATGAGAGCATTGTGGATGCCCTGGACAATTTTTTGCGCAATAAGCTTCCCCGTGAAAGACCCTTCAGCGTGCTGCTTCTGGGGAGTAAATGCGTCAGTGATATGCTGGATACGGGCCTGACGGGGATGAGCTGGCGGGGTGAACATGCGGACAAATTTGCACGCATAACCCGCGCATTTTATGAGCGTGGCGCCCTCTATGGTCTGCCAAACAACAAAGGATATCCACTCTCGCTACGTAATTACCGTCTGTTTATCAGCTACGCAGAAGAATGTCGTCGTCTCGATGACCGCGTCTTCAGCTCGCTTGGCCAAACACTGAGTATCCTGCAGCAATCTCTCTTTGCTGTCCGCCTGCATTCTGTGCTGGTCAATGATGGAGGATTACTGGGGCTGGTACGTGAATTGATCAATTATCGTCACGACCAGGTCACGCCACCGTCCCGTAAGGTGGATCCTTATGAAGAACTGAACGCACAATGTGTTGAGCCCTCAATCACGCTTGAGGTCAGGGCAGACAGTCTTCGACAGAGCCTGTCAGCGGCCAACGGTCAACGAATCTCCACGCGTATAATGAGTTTCATGCCGGAGAAAAACCCGGAACAGTTTGCCTTGTGGCAGGCGGGAAATAACCTCAGTAACCTCCTTGATCCCGGATCAACCGTACCCTGTCCCTTCGCCATCACCCTGACGACGGAGCTGGAACCTCAGGCAAAAAGTCAGAACGAAGCGCTGCGCAAATTTGCCACTAACGACAAGCGTGCAAACTCTCCCTTCGGCAAATGGGTGCCCGGCGTAAAAGCGGCGGCCCGGGAATGGGATGGGTTGCGCTCCCGCCTCTCGAAAGGACAGTCGGCGCTGGCGCGTTACAGCCTGAGCGTCACGCTGTTTTGTGAGGATGATGACGAAAAAGCATTGATGTGCGAGCTGGCGTTAAACAATACCTTTCGTGCCAACGGGATTGTGTTGTGCCCCCCAATGTTTATGCAGATGCGTAATTACCTCGCGCTGTTTCCATTCATGATGCCGGAAGGGTTATGGAGTGATATGAAGCGCAGTGGCGCTACGCTGAGGGCGGAGGCGTTCAATGTGGCGAATCTGATGCCCGTTGTCGCGGACAACCGGATCTGCTCCAGAGGCGTGCCGATCCCCTCTTATCGCAACCAGCTCTCGTTTCTGGATCTTTTTGACAGTGACTCCGGGCTGGGTAATGACAACTATAACCTGGGTATATGCGGGACGTCAGGTGGCGGTAAATCCTTCCTCATGCAAACCCTTATTCGCCAGATCCTCGAGAGCGAAGGACGGGCATGGGTTTTCGACATGGGGGATTCCTATAAAACATTGTGTGCCAATGTGGGGGGCGTGTATGTCGACGCCACCGAGCTGAAATTTAACCCGTTTGCAGGGGTCGTGAATATTGTTGAATCGGCGGAAAGTATTCGCGATTTACTTTTGGTTTTGTCGTGCCCGTCAGGTGGTGTTGGCGATACCACCAAATCCATTCTTCTGAACGCCGTGCAAAGCGTCTGGATGGAAAAAAGAAATGCGGCGCTAATCGATGATGTCGTCGCGCATCTTAAGACGCTGGTTTTATCCGAACAGTATCGTACGGCCGATACCGTACGAAACCGGATGGAAGAAATTATTGTATCCCTGCACAAATACACCACCGGCGGCATATACGGAGAGTATTTCAACAGCCCAAACCCGGCGCTGGATGATTCGGTTCGGTTTTGTGTACTGGAGATGGGCAAACTCAAGAACAAACCCGATCTTCTGGCCGCCATCATGTTTTCCATGATGATTTATGTCGAACAGCGCATGTTCCTGTCGCCACGCAGTGAACGTAAGGCGGCCATCATTGATGAAGCCTGGAAACTGCTCGCAAGTGAGAGCGGTTTTATCGGCGACTTTATTGAAAACGGCTACCGAACGGCCAGGAAATACGGCGGCGCCTATATCACTATCACACAGGGTATTGAAGATTTTGATGGTGAAAAGGCCAGTGTCGCAGCCAAGGCAGCCTGGTCGAATTCGTCCTTCAAGATCCTGCTTCGTCAGAATCTTGAGGCGTTTCGCAAATATAACCAGACAAATGAAGGGCAGTTTAGCCCTGCTGAACAGAGCATCATTGAAGGTTTCCCGTCTGCCAAAGATGCCCATTTCAGTGCCTTTATGCTGCGTGTCGCCGGTCAGGTTTCTTATCACCGTTTGCTTCTCGACCCGCTCAGTCGGGTGATGTCCTCCTCAGACGGTAAAGATTTTGAATATCGTGAGCAGAGCCTGCGCGAGGGGAACAGTGTTGCCGAGACAGTGTGGCGTCTGGCCTGCCACAAGTATCCTGATGAAATGGAGTTACTCCAGAAATGGATGCAACAGAGATCCCGATAACAAAATGCATACGGTTGCGACGCCAGCAACGCAGCTGGCGACGTATCGTCACGTCAGTGGCGGCTGTCAGTGGCATTCTGCTTCTCCTGAACGCGTGGCTTACGGTGAGAATTTTCTGTTCGCGACAGCAGGAGGTGGTGACCTTTGATATGCAGGGCACGGTGAACAGCTTTATGGCTCAGTTGAGCCATCAACATCCCGGAGAGGAGGCGGTAAAAAAAACCACGGGCCGTTTCAATGCTGCACTCAACGGTGCATTAACTGACTGGCAACGACATCATGACGTGATCATCCTGGTGGCACCGGCGGTGGTCGCCGGTGCGCCGGATATTACACCGGAGATTCAGGCGGACGTGGCGAAACGCATGTCGGCAGCGTCTGCACGTCAGCGTCCATGATGAGAAAGCCAGATCTGCTCCGTTGATGACAACGGCGCCTTTTTGTCATCACACAGGTTACGAAAAACTGCGTTACCGGTCGTGAACAAGCCTGTTCACGCCATCAATCGTGAGCTTGTTCCCTGAACATCATCCGGGCCTCGGTCCAGAGGCAGGCAATCATGAGAAATACGATGAGAGACAGCCTTATCGCTATATTTTTACTGGTCGGGCTTTTGCCCCTGTCTCAGGCGAAAGATCTGGGGACCTGGGGTGATACCTGGCCGGTTGCGGAACAGAGTTTTCTCGCGTTTATCCAGACGCGACTGGCGACAATGATGAACAACGGGACGCTCTCTGCGCTGGAGCAGCAGTTTGCGCAGCGGGTGGAAGCACATGCACTTCGTCCGGTTCCGGTACCTGGCCTGAGAGCCGACTCCCGGGAACATGTCTCCTGGTATGATCCCACTTTTACCGCGGAGCAGGACATTGCGGACGCACAGCATCACATCTTCGTTCATCAGGGCGATCGCATCAATCCCCTCGACACACTTTCCCTGAATCTCACGCTCTATTTTATCGATGGCGATGATAAGCGCCAGATCGCCTGGATGAAGGCCCAGAAGCCTTCCACACCCTATTACAAAATCATCCTGGTTAACGGGAACGTGCGGGAGGCCTCGGACAGCCTGGCTTCACGGGTTTACTTCGATCAGCAGGGCGTCATATCCCGCAGGCTGCAGTTAACGTATATCCCGGCCAGGGTCATACAGGACGGACGACGCCTGAAAATCACGTCCGCCGCACTGCCTCAGGAATAAAAAAATACCATCATCATCGCGCAGCGGAACAGCGGAACAGCGGAACAAGGAGAGAGAACGTCTGTTGCACCCTGACCTCGTCAGGTTTGACATCGAGAGGAGACGCGAATGAAAGACACATTATCCGTCCTGGCGCTGGTGGCATTACTCAGTACCGGAGCGACAGTACGTGCCTCTGCGCCGGAGTGTCAGGGACATTTTGTCAATCCGATCACCGACATCTGCTGGCGGTGCCTTTTCCCCCTGACGATTGGTAATGTAGCGGTTGCGGCTGGCAATGAACCGGATACGGAAAATCCCTCCAGTCCTGTACAGATCTGTCCGATGAGTGAGCTTTATCGTATTGGTATTGCGATTGGGTACTGGGAACCCTTTGCACTCACTGACGTTACCCGGGCTCCTTACTGTATGGTGAATCTGGGCGGATTCAGTATCTCTGCCGGCAAACTTGGCAGTGGTGGTGGAAAACGTCAGGGTGGGGATGATACTGCCGCGTTTTATCACGTCCACTGGTACAAATATCCGCTGACCTGGTGGCTCAATATTATTACCGATCTTGGGTGTATGCAGGGGGGCGATATGGACATCGGGTATCTTTCCGAACTGGACCCGACCTGGAATGACAGTTCGCTGGCGTCGGTACTGTCTCCCGAGGCGTTTCTGTTCGCGAACCCCGTCGCTCAGGGGGCCTGTGCTGCGGATGCCCTGGCCAGCGCGGTATCCATGCCCCTCAACTCCCTTTTCTGGTGTGCCGGTTCACACGGGAGTCTTTATCCTTTCACGGGGTTTGTCCCTGACCAGGCCAGCCCGCAGGCAGCCAGTGTGCTGCTGTCAGAACGCATGGCATACAAACTGCACCGTCAGGGCATGATCATGAACAGTGTGGGGCAGAACAATAAAGTGTGTTTTGAATACCCCTCTCCGGTCATGCCAAAAGACCGCTTCCGGTATCAGATGGTGAATATGTACCCCGATTCGGCACGGTGTCACCCCTTTGGCCGAACCGTGATGGCCTGGGAAGCTGGCCATGCCACACCGGCCAGCCGACAGAACTTCGGTTACCTCATCTGGCGCAAACGCAACTGCGTTTTTCTTTGAGATCTCCTCATGAAAAATATGATCGTTATCCTGCTGTCTGGCGGGCTGCTGACCGGTACCTGTGCGCAGGCTCTGAGCCTGGATGACCCCCTGCGATTACTCCACCCGATCCCACAGGCGCGGGCTCTCCGACCACCCGTTGTCTTTTCACCGAATGCGACCGTCGCCGGGAAACCGTTTCGGCCAGCCGCTGAGGAAGATGCGCGCCAGATACTGTATTTTCTCTCTTTTTCTGTGCCGCGCGATGGCCTGAAGCTGATGATAGCGCAGGCCAGCCATCTTCATGTTCCCGTGCTGGTCAATGGTCTTATCAATAATGATTTTCACGAAACGGTACGGGTGCTTTTTAAACTCATACGGACAGAAAATGCCGGCGGTGTTCAGATTGATCCCCTGTTGTTTGAACGTTATGACATCAGCGCGGTGCCCGCCCTGGTGGTGACCTGTGAGGCCGGGTATGACCGCTTAACCGGCAATCTCCGAATAAAGGAGGCGCTGGCACGCATTGCTGAAGAAGGAGAGTGTCGCAACGTTGCCCGACAGTTTCTGGCTGGAATACGGGAGGACAAATGAAACCCCTATTAAGCGTCCTTGCCGGCATCTTTTGCTGCGCATGCGCCCTGGCAAATTCGCAGTATGACGAAGCTTCAAATTACGCCAGCGATGTAAAGGGAAAAGGACTGGATACCCTGAAAAATGCCGATCCGGCGGCATTAATCCCCGGCTTTACGGATAGCCCGGAACAGTCGAAATTGTATGGTGGGATAACGGCAGACCAGAATAGTGCGCTTGACAGTAAGGGTACCCGGGAGATGAATCACACTGAGGCAGGCAAAGCCCTGCTGGATGTGATCAAGCATCGTCCACCAGACCGGATTTCAACGGATGCTCCCTTTATCCACGGCTCGCTGGAGGTTGAGGATAAGGCGGAGAGCCTGACGCAGGACACCGACACGCAGTGTCGCGACGTCGAGATCAATAACACGCAGATTACCCGTTTTACCTGTGAGCGCACGCCTGCTGTAGAGCTTACCTGCACCCGAAATGCCGGACCGGGCGGGGGACACGCCGAAGATATCGTTATCACGAAAACGTTCAGCATGCGCAATAACGATTTTGTCTACCGCTACGATGGCGACAAACGCGTGACATTTCAGTTTCGTGCACCCGCATCAGGAACGGTGATCCGTGCCACGCTTACCCTGCATTTTACTGACAGAAATCTCTCCTACCGCATGCGCTGGTGGGGAGTGAACGAAGATTCCGTGGCGAAAAAGGAGAACTCATGGGTCTTAATCGGTGCGACGGGGGCAACCCTCAGTCAGGATCGATTCTCCCCGGCTGGAGAGATTGAAAATCAAAACTGTCTGCGCGGGAATCCGTCCCGCTGCCAGAATTATGCCCGGAAGACCCTGAACTGGTTGAAAAATGGCTCTGACGGTCAAATGAGCCTCACGCTCGAGATGCAGGTCAGAGAGAAAAAGTGGGTGCCGGACGTGGTGTGGACGGAGACCTGTCCCTTTGATCCGTCTGAGCAGGTCAAAACCGGCAGCGTGTGTACTTCGCCGGGCGGAAACCGAACCTTTATCATTAACGGACAGCCAGTTACCTTGCAAAGCGATTGCTGGCAGTACACCGATACCTATATTTCACAATCGCCGGATAGCGGTACCTGCGAACCCTACATGAAAAATCCCGCCTGCACTGTGGGCAGTATTGCCTGTATTGCATCGCTCAGTGATACCTGTCTGCGTGAACATGTGGTCTTCTCCTGTGAGAAACACACCCGCAGCACAGCGCACCTGTGTGGGGGCGAGCTGGTGTGTGCAGACGGCAGCTGCGATCACGCTGAAAACAACGCGAACGCTGATTTTCGCTCCGCCGTATCTGGTCTTGCGGCACTGGCCGCTGCAGGAAAGGACGTGGCTCAACTGAACAGCATGAACGTGTCGGCCTTCACCGGCAAGGCCATTAGTTGTCGTAAAGCCATGGCTGGATTCAGTAACTGCTGCAGGGATAGCGGCTGGGGGCAGGATACGGGGCTTGCCAGTTGCAGTTCGGAGGAAAAGGCGCTGGGCCAGGCGAAAGCACGGAAGTTGACCATCTATGTCGGGGGATACTGCGCGCACAAAGTCCTGGGCGGTCTGCACCGAGAGGAAAGAAGGGTACTGCCAGTTTGACAGTAAGCTCGCAAAAATCATTCAGGAGCAGGGGCGACGAGGGCAGCTTGGGAAAGGATTCGGGCGCGGGGAATCACCCGACTGCCGGGGGCTGAGCGTGGCTGAGCTACAGCATCTTGATTTCAGGGCCATTAACTTTGCTGATTTTTATGATGATCTTGAGAATGGCACCACGCTTCCGGAAGACCGGTTCCTGATCGAACGGATAAAACAGCAAATCACAGACAAAATGAAGGACGGTGCTCAGTGAAGCTCTTTTTGGTTGGGCTGCTCATCTTTGTGAACGTCCCTGTTGCGAAGGGCGGGGACACCACCATGGGACCTGCCACCATAAATACCTATGTTGACCGACCCATTGTGGGCTGGCACTGGTACAACGAACCCCGCCCTGAAGACGAGGCAGATACTCAGGAGAACATTCCCCTCAGCCGCCTTTCTCCGACCCTGCAGATGGCCCTGTTGAAAAAGCTGACGCAACAGCGACTTTACCGCGCCATTCTTTCACCTTCGGAACAGCACGCGGCAGATTTTTTGCGTCTGCAGGCTTATCTGGTACGTCTTTCCGGCCAGTTCACGCAGACGGCCAAAAAAGCCCTGCTGGATTATCCGGCGCTGGATTACAACCTTGAGCACAGCCGCTATAACAGCACGGCCACTCTGCAGCAAAATGAGAGTCACCAGAGGCAGAGAATAGCCATCCATTCGCTGGGTCAGCGCTACGGGCTTTTTCTGTTTTATCGCGGGCATAATCAGGTCGACAGCCTCATGGCCGCCAGCGTGAAAGAATTTACCACGCAGTACGGCCTGTCGCTTATCCCGGTGAGTGTGGATGGCACGCGCAGCGAGGCGCTCCCTCAGACGCGAGCGGACAATGGACAGGCGCGACGTCTGGGCGTCAGTTACCTTCCTGCCGTCATGCTGGTTGACCCGAAGAAGGGGCATGTTCAGCCGCTGGTATACGGTTTTATGACGCAGGACGATCTCGCCCGACGTTTTCTCGATGTGGCAACGGACTTTAAGGCACAGTACTGAACACACTCTGGAACAGAAAGGAGGTGAATGGTGTTATTCCGTTGGGGCAAAATGGCCCTCCTGATCCTTGCCAGTGGCGCATGTTGTCTCCACGCTACTACACGGGATGTGCGTCGGGTGCTGGAGGCAGGAAACGCCGAATCCGGGCAGAGGAGCGCACTTCTCCTCAGCCCTGACGTCATACGCTACCGTGATGAGCATCAAGATCCACCGCCTGATGCTCTCAATCCTCAGCCTCAGCCTCTTCAGAGGGGCTACCAGATTGTGTTGTTCATGCAGGGAGGGTGCCATTTCTGTCAGCAATTCGATCCGCAACTGGCGCAGCTGTCCCTGCAAACCGGACTGAAAGTCTTCCCGTATACCCTTGACGGTCTTGGCGATGCCAGTTTTCCCGCGGCTATTCCGGCTCCGCAGACGGTGATTGAGGCATTCTATGGCGATGGGCAACCCGTCGTGACGCCGGCGACATTCCTTGTGAACGTGAATACCCTTCAGGCATGGCCGCTGGCGCTCGGCATAGCAGACATGCCTGCAATAAAGCAGCGTATTACTCAGATCCTGAACGCTTCACCGGACTAGTCGATCGAGTTTATCCCTCAGCTTCGGCTTCACGTTCGGCGGGCCATGCTTCGCTATGCCATCGTCGACCCTCATGCAGCAGAGATAACCATCATGATGAAAATCATTCTCGCCGGATCGCTGATCGTTGCCGCGAGCACTTCAGCCTTTGCCAGCGTGGACAGTGACCTGAATACGTTCTTCAATAAACTGGGGTTTGAAGGGAATGCGACCAGGGCTGCAGCCTGGCAGGGGCAGGCCGCAGGCTATGTCACGGGAGGAAATCTGTTTTTGCGTAGTCAGGTCAAACAGATTCAGGTGATGTCATTGACTCCGCCATCACTGACGGCGGGGTGTGGCGGGATTGACGCTTACCTCGGTGCATTTTCCTTCATCAACAGCGATCAGCTGCAGCAGTTTGTGAAAAACCTGATGGCCAATTCGCAGGGGTATTTTTTCGATCTTGCCTTACAGACGGTGGCGCCGGAACTCAAGGACGCCAAAGACTATCTGCAAAAGATCGCAACAGACCTCAACAGCATGAATATCTCCAGCTGTCAGGCAGCA
This sequence comes from Enterobacter sp. SORGH_AS_0287, assembly GCF_031453695.1. Classification (NCBI taxonomy): domain Bacteria; kingdom Pseudomonadati; phylum Pseudomonadota; class Gammaproteobacteria; order Enterobacterales; family Enterobacteriaceae; genus Enterobacter; species Enterobacter sp. SORGH_AS_0287. The sequence continues at coordinate 132,308 of NZ_JAVIZW010000002.1, read as the reverse complement.
CAGGGAATCATCGGCGGCCTCTGGCCTCGTACACAGGTGTCGCAACAGAAGGTCTGCCAGGATATCGCCGGCGATCATAATTTATTTGCAGACTGGGCGGCCTCCCGTCAGGGATGCACCGTAGGTGGAGAGATGGGCCACGTCATGACTAACGCGAGCCCCCAGGAGAAAGATCAGGTTCTGCGCAGTAAAAATCTGATGTGGGAAATTCTCAGCAGCAATGCCATGTTCGGCGACGATCCCGAGCTGAAGGAGCTGGTGATGAATCTGACCGGGACCCTCATTTACGATGGTAACGGGACGCCTTCTGTGCTGGTTCCTCTGGTCGACCATCCTGACCTGATTCGGGCGCTTATGTATGGTGGTGGCGTTCAGATCCAGCGGTGTGTTTCGCAGGGTGACTGTCTGAAAACGAAGACAGGGTACGTTACAGTCAGTGCAAACAATGCGCTGGTCAGAAAGGTCGAAACCCTGATTGCGGGGATCCGCGACAAATTGCGCACGGATGACGGGCTGACAGAGACAGAAAAGGGGTTCATCCAGAGCACATCAGTACCGGTATTGCGCTATCTCATCGATCCTATGCAGCTGGATCTGAATGTGAATATGCTGTCCGGACTGTCAGATTACATAGCCTATGACATGCTTCTGCAATACCTGAAAGAGCTTGTCGATCAGGCCAGAATGCAGATGAGCAGCAGAAACTATCCCGACCCTCAGATGGTGGCATTGCGTAAAAATGTCACCGAAGCCTCGGCCCAGGTGGAGGCCCTTCAGCAACAGGTGCAGACCAAAGCCGATGCGCTCATCGAGCTGGACCGGCAAATGAACTACCTGCGGCAGGCAACGTCCAGCCAGCTGCTGGAACGCTACCAGCAGAACTATCGTTTCAGCGGGAATGAGGGGGGACTCTGATGGATACGGTCTATGTCCTGACCGGAGGAGAGTTCCTCGGGACTGTTTTTAACGGCGTCGCGACGCTGACGGGCACCACAGAGTGGTCCTCCATGTTTCGGATCGCCGCGCTGATGTCCGCGATGGTGTTATTCTCCTTCTATCTCCGGGGGCAGGATCCGCTGGAGGTCATTAAATTTCTGATGGCGTTTCTCCTGCTAACCAGCATTCTGATGGTCCCTAAACGCACTGTACAAATCATCGATCGTTCGGATGCCTCCAGTATTCATACCGTTGAGCATGTCCCGCTCGGGCTGGCCGCCCCCGCAAAATTTATAACAACCCTGGGGACGGCACTGACAGAGGCGTTTGAGACGGTATACCACGTCCCGGATTCGGTAACGTACAGTAAAACCGGCATGTTGTTTGGCGCAAATCTGGTGGGAGCGGCCACGGATTTCATGTTCCGCAACGGTGACCTGGCTGAACTGTTTACAGCCTATGTCCGAAACTGCGTGGTGGGTGACATATTGCTTAACCACAAGTACTCCTTTCAGGCTCTCATGACGAGCACAGATCCCTATTCGCTCATTTTCAGCCGGCCCAGCCCATTGCGCGGCGTGATGGTGCCCGCGGGTAATACTCTTGCAAACCGGGAAGGTTTCTGGACCTGTGAGGCGCTGGCCAGTCAAGTACTGAAAACCCAGTTGAATGCCGATACCATGTCAGGCGGTAAAACCTGGGAGTATTACGTTTCCCGGATTACCGGCGCCAGAGCGAACAGCAGCGCCCTGTTCGGTACGCTGATGGCAGACAGCTATAATTACTATTACAGCGGGGGGGCAACGGCGAGTCAGATCATGCGGTCTGCGGTGGTGATGAATGGTCTTAAACAGGGCATTTCAACCTACAGCGCGCATAACGGGGATGCCGCCGGGCTGATTAACCTCGCCACGCAGTCATCCTACGCCAAAATGCGTCTGAGTCAGGTTACCTCCGGCAGTATCGCCACGACGTATCTGCCGCTGATGAACACCGTCCTGCTGGCGATGGTGATCGGCCTCTTTCCCGTGATTATTCTGCTGGCGACCCTTCATTCTCTGACGCTTCAGGTACTCAAAGGGTTTCTCTTCACCCTGATTTATCTCCAGGCCTGGGGACCTATGTTTGCCATCCTGAACTATGCCGTCAGTGCATGGCTGACCAGTAAAACTCACTCTCTCAGTTTCTCCCTGGCAAATCTGTCCGTTATTCAGCAGACCCATGCCGATATCGGTGCCATTGCCGGCTGGCTGTCGCTGTCTATCCCGTTTCTGGCTATGGGGCTGGTCAAAGGGCTGGGCAGCGTCGTATCGCAGGCGGGCAATTACCTGGGGACGGCCATGAACAGCACCGCTTCATCTGAAGCCGCGCGTGCCGGTGACGGCGTATGGGCATTCAATAATCTGCAAACGGATAATGTGGCGGGGAATAAATGGGATACGAACTATGTCCGACGCAGCGGGATGGCGACCACTCAGCTGGCAAATGGCGCGATGGCCAGCCAGACCCAGGATGGCAGTTCAGTCTACGACACCAGTACCGCGATTTCGTGTCTGCCTGTCGATATTCAGCTGGATCGCGCCGCGGTGAGTGGATTTCAGCGCCAGGAGCGTGAGGCACAAGGGCAGTTGCACAATCTGACGACCTCGCTGGGACAAACAATTAACTCAGGGGTATCCCAGCTGTCACAGTGGGCACGCCAGCGTGGCCACAGCGATACTGTCAGCCAGGGGACAGACCAGAGCATCAGTACCAGCGATGCGCAGGCGATCAGCCAGCTTCAGAGCGTGGTCTCACGCTATGCCCGCGACAATCACGTCAGCGAGTCGGAGGCCCTCCGGGCGGCGATGGAGAAAAGTCAGCATCTCGCACTCAGCGCCGGGGCGGGTGCGTACGCGAAAATTGATTCCGGTGATGAGATTTTTGGCAAACTGGCCCGTCTCGGCACCGGGGCGAGCGCAGGTGCGGATGTGCATTCCAGAGTGGATGCCAGCGGGCAACGCGGAACCAGCCATGGCGTCAGCAGCGAAATCAGCCATCGCCAGGGTCAGTCACAGGATTTCAGCGTTCAGGATCTGAGGGATATACGCCATGGTATGGATGTCATCACCAGCCACCGCGTCACCGATAACAGCAGCCACACCGAAAATGCTTCCGGTTCACTGCTCAACCAGATGGCCGCGACGTTCAGTGACATTCGCACTCAGGCAACCCAGTTCAGCGACACACAAACCCGGTCTCTGGAGTCTGCCCGGCTCGCAAGCTTTGTAGAAAATCACAGTGCGGCGATACGCAGTCATGCCACGCAGGAATTTGTGGAGTACGTGAAGCAGAGGGTGCCGGATGCCGATGCGATTCTGACCGATGTTTCCTCACCACAGGCGCGCGAAAAACGCGAACAGCTTGCCGCGCAATTTGTGCAGGAAAGAATGATGCCACAACTTGTTGCCGCATACCGGAAGGGGCAGGAACTCACGACACAAGAGGCGGGTTCATCCGCGCCGACCGGCGTGCTCCCGCAGAAAATCCGTAATGATTTCAACACGCGTCAGCATGAGATCCTTCAGACGGCCGCGGTTGAGGGTGCCCGCGACGATGGCAGTCTGGAGGCTGACGTTACTGCGCACGATCATGGCTCCCGGACATCACTTGAGACTGCCCAGCAGGCTATTAATGCCAGGCAGGCAGAAATAACGGCTGACACGGCTCATCTGTCTCAGGCCTATCAGACCGAAAAAAAAGAATTTGATGAAGTAAGGCAAAAGGAAACGGCCCGTCAAGAGGCGTCTTCTGCGCCGGGCACATTATCTGAGACCAAAGGCGAAAATAACCACACCGGGTAACCCTTACGCTTATCCAGTATTAATATACTGTCCATGACGACGTCATGTCGGGTGACATCCCCTCGGTTTTCCTGAAAGCGTGCTCTCACTCCGTCGTGATCGTCCAGATTTTGAAGCCACTGTATATCAGCCAGAAAGATCTCCCGGTCCGTGATAAATGCTGAGATCGCTTTCACTGTACAGGTAGCCCTTAAATTCGAGTGTTTCGCATCCTGATGTGAGCAGGCACTCACTCTTCGTAAACCGCACTGAGAGTCAGCATAGGTCCAGCAAATTCAACCCAAAAATGGGTACCTGTCCCCTCATCCTGTCAGCCGGATCCACGCATGTGAGACAGAACAGTCTCTCGTTTTCAAAATACCGCGGTTTTCTCCAGGCATCGTGCATGCCTGTTTCGGTTCCGCCACGGTTTTATATTTACCCGGCCAGGCAGCGAATATGCCGGGAAATATTGCCTGCAGGAACACTGCCAAGAATGGATATATCGGGAGGAGACATGAGTGTAACCAAAAATATAACGCAGGGGGGCCAGGTCTTCAGCTATATGCTGAATATGTTTATGCAGGTTAACCGGCGTATCGCTTTCTGGCTGTGTAATCTTTTTATTCTGCTCGTGCCATTTTTTTTCTGGTTGCGGGTTCCCTGGCAGGAGATCTGCAACGGCGCGTTGTACTGGTGGCTATCCGTCACCGCGAGGGGGGAACACGCCCTGTTTACGGTACCACCTGTTTATGCCGTCAGGTACGAGGGCCAGATACTGCACTTCACGTCCGGAGCGATCCTGAAAGATCCCTATATGACCTATGCCGGTCAGCTGGTTATGCAGGAGCTGGGGATTGCCGTCTTACTGGGCAGTATCGTGGTGCTGGTGGCAGGGTATGCCATCTACTACTGGCTTAAACGGCTTGGGGAGAACCAGGCACAGGATGTTCAGACCGGTGGGCGGACGTTAACGGAAAATGTGAAATCGGTGACGCGCATGCTGCATCAGTCGGGAAACGCGTCGACGCTGCATATCGACCAGCTGAGCCTGGTTCGCGACAGTGAACTTAAAAATCTGCTCCTGCACGGTACGCCCGGGTCCGGAAAATCGAATGCGCTGAATAAATTGCTCCGTCAGTTGCGGGCGCGTGGGGATATGGTGGTGGTGTATGACAAAGGATGTTCACTCGTAAAACGTCACTACAACCCGACGACAGACAGATTACTGAATCCGCTCGACAGGCGCTGCGAGTACTGGGATCTCTGGCTGGAGTGCCAGTCCACACCGGATTACGATTCCATCGCCAATACGTTGATCCCGCAGAGTACGCGGGAAGATCCCTTCTGGACCGGGGCTGCCCGTACGATTTTTACTGCAGTCTCTGCTCGTCTGAAAAACGACCCTCAGCGAACCTACAACCGTTTGCTGCGCACCCTGCTGGCCATCAATCTGGAGGCATTGCGCGAATACGTTGCGGGGACAGAAGCCTCTAATCTGATGGAGGAAAAGGTGGAGAAAACGGCGATCTCCATACGCGGTGTTCTGACGAATTATGTGAAGGCACTGCGGTATATGCAGGGAATCGAACACACCGGCAGGCCGCGTTTTGCTATCCGGGAATGGATGACACAGGTAAATGAGCCCGGACAGCCTCGTGGCTGGCTGTGGATCACATCTAACGCCCGACAACACACGTCGCTCAAACCCCTGATCTCCATGTGGCTGGCTCAGGCCGCAAACTGTTTGCTGGAAATGGGGGAAAATTCGAACCGTCGGGTGTGGTTTATTTTTGATGAGCTCACCTCCCTGCATAAACTTCCTGAGTTGCCGTTGGTCCTGTCTGAGGCTCGTAAATTTGGTGGCTGCTTTGTCCTGGGGTTCCAGAACAAACCGCAGCTCGATTTCACGTATGGAAAGGACTTTGCCGACGCAATGATGGACCTGCTCAATACGCGCTTCTTTTTCCGTTCACCGGACGAAGGAGTGGCCAGCTACGTCATGCGTCAGCTGGGGCAGCGGCGTGCCCGCATCTTCAGTGAGCAGTACAGCTATGGTGCTGATACGGTACGTGACGGGGTGTCATTCAGTAAGCAGGAAGAAGATCGGTATCTCGTTAACTATTCGGATATCCAGTCCCTGCCAGATTTAAGTTGCTTTGTCACACTGCCCGGGCAATACCCGGTGGTACGAATGAATATACGCTATGAAGATCTCGATACCATCGCCCCTGAATTTCTTCCGCGTGAGCTCAATGACAGCCTCGATCAGGAAATTGAAGCGGAAATCCGCTCCCGGGACCAGGAAGATGAACGTGTGATGCGGCTGCTTGCGTCGCTGGAGGGAAGCCCGGGAGAAGCTGTCCCCGCGGGCCGTGCCTGCGGCGCGGACCATCCGGCATCAGCAGAGGATGCCTTAGGAAAGCGGAGGATGCCGGAGGGCCTGATTGTCGAGGAGATGACCGGGGAAAGGGGGATGAGACCGGAGCTGGAACGCACGGGCTTGCCGGCGGCGCATGCGCTTCGTGCAAGCGAGCAACAACTTCTTACGCATGCCCGCTCGGATAACACCCCGCCCGGAGATGACTGGTAATGCTGACGATCGCCCCGGTCGCCAGCGGCGGTGCGGATTATTACCTCGCCGGGGACAATTATTATTTTCTGGGCGAAAAGGCCTCCTGCTGGATGGGGACGCTTGCCCGGACGATGGGTCTGCAGGGGAGCGTAGAGTCCCACGATTTTGACCGCGCGCTCGCGGGCTATTTCCCGGGAGGGATCAGTCTTGCAAGAATGTCTGGCGGAAAAAATATCCATCGGCCCGGCTACGATCTGACGCTGTCTGCACCAAAAAGTGTTTCCGTTCTCGGGCTGGTTATGGGGGATCGGCGCTTTCTCGAGGCGCACCAGCAGGCGGTCAGCGTAGCGATGAACGAAATTGAACACCTCGCCACGACACGAATTATGCGTGACGGGGTGAAGCAGACCGTCTTGACCGGAAAAATTCTGGCCGCTGCGTTTCATCATGATACGTCACGAGAGCTTGATCCCCATCTCCACACCCATCTCATTCTCCTCAACATCACGGAATATCTGGGGCGGTGGAGAACACTGTCCACCGATATGGCCGGGAAAAGTGGTTTCATTGAAACCCTCTTCGCACTCCAGGTGGCCCTTGGAAAAATTTATCGCCATGAACTCCGTCAGCGCATTGAAGCGATGGGTTTCGAAACGGTCATTACAGGTAAAAATGGACTGTGGGAAATTGAAGGCGTGCCAGTGGGATTATTTTCAAGGCGCACCGAACGTATACGGGCTGCGGTGGGTGAAGATGCCCCCCTGAAGGCACGCGATATCGCAGCGCTGGCAACCCGACTGCAAAAACAGGGATTGCCGGACCGGTCAATGCTGCTGGCGGACTGGGAGCAACGGCTGGAACAGAATGGCTTTACATACCCGACGCTGCTGAAGGCGGCGGCTGAACGAAGCAGGCGGGAGCGAGAGACCATCGCTGAGACGCAGACTCTGCCTGCTGATGTTCGCCAGGCAGGCAGTGAGAGATGCCATATCGTTGCTCAGTGAGAAACGCACCCGCTTCACGTACTCCGACGTGCTGAACCGAAGCCTGAATAATCTTGATGCCCGATCGCATATAGCCCTGCTGGCCCGACAGGCCATTGAAGAGGCAATCAGTACACAACTGCTTATCCCCCTCGATCGTGAAAAAGGCCTGTTTACGTCTTCGCTCCATCTTCTGGATGAACTCAGTTTGCAGGACCTGGCGGGCCAGTTACGAAATGAAACCGTGCCCGGAACGGCACGAACGCGATGTGCTTCGGACATATTGCCGACACCACTGACAGACGGGGGGCTACCCATCGCCATTATCGGTCTGGCCGGCGGGATGCAAAACCTGAGTAAAACGGTTCTGGCTGCCGCTGACCTTGCCAGATCGCAGGGGCGTGCATTCCGTGTTCTGGCCAGTGATAAGGCCGTTGCGCGGTTCCTGGAAAATGAATCGCTCAAGCCAGGATCGGTGCTCACCCTCAACAGGCTTTCTCAGGCCCCACTGCCGGAGAAGGCCACCTGGGTTGTCGCCGGCGCTGAAACCTTTTCCGTCCGGGACACAGTAACCGTGATGGATACCGTACTGCGTACGCAGTCACAGCTCCTGCTGATCGACAACAGCGGCAGGCAGGGAACCGGTAATGCGCTTCAGATCCTGGAAGAGGCTGGTGTGGTCAGGCTGCACGGGACATCGGCGCCGGTCACTTATGCTGTGAAGAGCGAGGCGGATAAGATTCAGCGCTATGCCTTACTGGCGGAGGAGTATGCGGGGTATTTCAGGAAAGGTGAAACAGTCGCCGCGCAGGTCAGTGGATCCCGCGAGCAGGCCGCCCTGACCGCCAGGATCCGCAAGACGTTATCTGAGCGAGGATGCCTCGGTAACAGGACGGTCAGGATCGATACACTGCTTCCTGTATGGCTGGACCGTAAAAATCGCCGTCAACTGGATACTTACCGGGAAGGGATGGTGCTGGAATACCGGGAACCCGAAAAACGCTCGATGGTGCGCTACACCATCGACAGAGTCAGTCCCGAAACACGGTGTCTCAGGTTACAGGATGACGCAGGCCATAAAACAGGCGTGAAATTGAGCCAGATTAATGCCGACTGGGGGTTGTATCAACCGCACACGATTGAGGTCGCAGAGGGAGAAAAACTCATCTGGTTCGCCCGGCAGGGAAAAACAGGTTCACGTGACAGTGTCACGGTAAAAACGATAAGCGACACGAGCCTGACGGTGAGACATCACGGAAAAGACCGTGTCATTTCCCTGCATGAACCGTTAAAAGCGGGTTATGGCTATGTCACTCCATTGGGAGGCTGCGTGCAGGAAAAGGGGGTTGTCCTTGCCGCCGTCGCCAGTCGCGAAATGACCGGCAGAATGCTTGGCACGCTGGCCCGGAGCGGACACCGCATTCGCATCTTTACGCCACTTGCACCGGATGATGCCCGGCGGCGGCTGTCACGCTTTTCAGGCCCCAGCACCGTGCTTTCTCAGGTAAAACAGAATGGAGACGAGCTCATGGCCGCCCTGGATACCCGGCGGGACGCGTTAATGAGCGTCACGGAAAAAGCAGTCAGACAGGCCGTCAGCCTGACACAGGGCAGCAATGTATTTTTTAACCGCATGGACGTACTCGCAAATGCACTACCGCTTCACCCCTCTCTTGGCAAAGAGGCCGTGGACAGAGAACTGCGCCGGCAGATCCGTACCGGCGAGCTGATCCCCGTTCCTGGATCGCAGGGAGCAGCGCTGCAACGCTATGTGGCGGCCGAAACGTACGAGGCCGAGAAGCGCATTATCCGGCTTGTGGCAGAGGGGCTGGGCACGCAACCGCCTCTGATAGCGCCGGGCACGGTGATCCTTCCGGCAGGACTCACGGACGGCCAGCGCCACGCGTCCCGGCTGATCCTTGAAAGTGCCGATCGTTTCGTGGCCGTTCAGGGCTATGCCGGGGTGGGAAAGACAACGCAGATGAGGGCGGTCCTTACAGCGCTTGAGACCCTACCGGCACCGGGGCGGCCAGTGGTTGTCGGGCTGGCCCCCACGCACCGTGCCGTGGGAGAAATGGTGCTGTGCGGGATAAAAGCACAGACTCTGGCCAGCTTTCTGATGGAGACGGAACGCGAGATTCAGTCAGGGGCGTCTCCGGATTTTCGGCAGACTCTTTTTCTGATGGATGAGTGTTCGATGGTCGGGAACCGGGATTTTGCCGAATGCCTGCAGCATATAGCGAACGGGGGAGGTCGAGCCGTATTGTGTGGCGATCGCGACCAGCTGCTCTCGGTTGCGAATGGCGCGCCTTTTACGTTATTACAGGAGCGGAGCCCCCTGGATACGGCGATCATGAAGGATATTGTTCGTCAGGTACCCTCTCTGCGGCCTGCGATTTATGCACTGACGAACCGTTGTGTACCCGCAGCACTGGATATTATTCGTCAACAGGATCCAGATACCGTTCCGCGTGAGCCTGACCAGTGGAAACCAGCCGGGGCTGTGATAGCACTGCCACAGACGGCAGATCAGAAAAAAGAGGAAGGCGATCGTGTCCTGGCTGCGGTAGTGGCGGATTTTACGGAACGAACGGCAGAAGGCAGAGCATCCACCCTGATTGTCACCCAGACAAATGCTGATAAAAATGCAGTAAATGTTGCCATCCATCAGCGATTGCAGGCCCGCGGAAAGCTGGGGACGGAAACGGTTATTACGGTTCTGGACAGAGAGAAAACGCACAGCGATCGGCTCAAATCCGTACAGGGAATGGCTGAACATGCCGGCAAGACGGCGCTGATTAACGATCGTTACTACGAAATTCGCGTCAGAAAAGACAGCCAGACAGGCGGGATCGTGGAGCTGGTGGATGACACAGGACAGGTGGAGTTGTTCTCTGCATTTGAAAGCAGCCTGCGCGACGTGGCTATTTTTACGTCTCGCCAGATAGCCATTTCTGTTGGCGAGTGTGTGACCTTTTCTCGCTCCGATCGTGAGCGGGGACGTACCGCTGGCGAAAACTGGCGGGTGTCTGCAGTCGCCGAAACCGGCGAAATTCACCTGACCCGCGCTGAGATCACCCGGATACTGAAACCGGGTCAGGAGATGGCGGACCGGCATCTTGATTATGGCTACGCCGGCACGACACACAAGGCACAGGGCGCGAGCGCCAGATATGTCATTGTTCTGGCAGGCGCAGAGGGCGCGCGCGCGTCTCTCGCCACGCTTCGTGAGACCTATGTCGCGCTCTCCCGGGCTAAAGAGCACGTTCAGATTTATACCGACAACCTCGGCAGATGGCTGGAACGGGTTGCCGGATCGTCAGACCGTCCAACCGCACATGATGTTCTCCTGAGCGAAAACGAGCGAATGACGGCGCTGGCCCGGCGTCTGTGGAAGGGGGCAAAACCGCTGAATAAAATGGCCTGCGATCGTCTCATACAGGATCTGCCTGGCGTATGCCGGGTGGCCAGAATCATCCCGGCTGGAACAAAATACCCCTCACCTCATATCGCTTTGCCGGTGTTTGGCCCAGCCGGAAAACTGGAGGCAATCATGCTCTGTCCGGGAGAATGTGATGAGAACGGACGGTTAGGACGACTATCTGGTGAATGGCACTGCCTGGGGGGAGACGACGCAGGGTTTACGCTGATACAGCGGAGCTTCAGCGGGAAAACGCGGGAGGCGGATTCAGTCAGTCACGGTCTGATCCTCGCGAAGTCATACCCGGAAGAGGGTGTTATCGTCAGAGCGCCGAAGGCTACGCTGCAGGATTTGATTGTCCGGAGTGTGACAGGAGGAACTGTTACGGATATTTACGCCCGGGAAAGTCCGGAGATGGCGGTTCCATCGTTCGCTGAGACGTCCCGCCTCAGAATGAACGACAGACTGAATATGGACGAGGCGGTACTCGCAGAAGTATTACGCCAGCAGAAGGAAGCTCGTGATTACAGCCGGTCTGTCGTCGCGTTTACGACCCGAGAGGTAAGCCCGTTACATCATCTTCAGTATCCGGAGCCCGAGTTTGAGAAGGGGAGGAAGACTTTGTCTGAGCGACATCCCGGAAGGCAGGCCCGGGCGAAGGAAGAGGAGGGGCAACAGACTTACCCGGGCATAACGAAGGAAAGAGATGAACCAGACCGGTAATCCGGTTCATCAGAACCGGTGTGAAGATATCCACAGATTCGGGGGATATCGTTACCACAACATGTGTATAACACTAGGTCTCTGGCGAATAGACCGGAAAATTTTAGGGCGGTTGAAACTTGCGAAGATAAATTTTGCGTAACCTCACAAAATAATAAAATTAAGAGAATGTTTCCAGTGGTGGCGTAATAACTCTTGTGCTGTTGACGAAATATTTATTTTCTGCGCGGTGTTGTTGGGTACAATAATTCTGTCAAAAGCGCAGGAGTAGAGCATTATTTTATAACCTGAGGGCATGTTATGGACGTCACTGAGATCTATTACATTAAGAGCAATAGCATTTATTCACTTCCGGAAGCATCTTATCGTCGTTTTATCGTTATTCCTGTCTTACTTGCTATCGGGCAGGGCACAAAAGCGTATGCGAGGCAGGTAGTGAAAAGCAATAATATCGAAGTGGTAAGGGCAGAAGCTCAACCGGGGAGCGTAAACTGTACCGGTTGGACGGGGGTTATTGAGCCCAATCAGTCTGCAAGTATTGCGGTAGAGGAAAAAATATCCCACGGTGGAAATACAACGGGCGGTATCACCGTTTTAACGGGGAAAGCATAACAGCATTAAAAAGAACTGTGAGAACCATCATCAAAATTAAAACTGTTCTTCTCTCATTGTTTTTTTTTGCTGTCTGTACTGGAACAGCAACAGCTGGAACGCTATTTACAACGCTTGGTTATGCGTTTACCCATGAACGCCATGTGCAAAGTGCCGATGGGTTTACGGTGAAATACGGGTACCGGGAAGATGGTTCCTCTGTAGGTTTTATGACCTCCTTGTCATATCTGTATTCAGACAGCAACCCTAAGGGGGATGGCATCAGGGGACATACATCAAAAAACTTAAAGAACAGTGACATAAAGTATTTTGGCGTCGGTCCGTTCTGGCACGTCACGCCTGCAATGAGTCTGTATGCCACGGCAGGCGTCGGGCGGGTGGCGATTCAATACCGAAACACGAAAGATGATGTCGTCACGAACACATCTTACAGGCGAACAGGTTTCGGTTACGGCACGGGAGTCATCATTAATCTGACGGAAAATATTCTTTTTAGTATCGGGACGCAGTCGGTAAAGTATGAAGATAAAAAAGTGAGGGGGAAGGTTCTCAATATGTATGATGTCAGCCTGGGATATCAGTGGTAACCTGATACGTCTAACGGGATAAATGTCTCTTTACGGATAACAACGTCGACGATCCAGTTTTATACGGCTTCATTTTAAAATTGCTTATAAATATTTTCATAAATGATATGTGGCATTCTATCAGATGAGAAGTTTTTCGCCGACTTACGCAATGAATCAAATGTTCATCTAATGAAAGAATACTCACGAAAAGACTATATTTAATAAAAAAAGTAATAAATCATAAGGAAGGGGACAGATGCCGGGACATCACTTATGGGTACGATTTTTAAAGAATATTATAATGTGTGTCATTATATTGCTTATTCTTTTAGGCGTACTGGCTTACTGGATTTTTCCTTATTCACCGGGCATCGGGCAAACTTTTTAAAGTAAATAATAGGACTAAAGTTTTCTCTCCTGGTATGGTTTTTAGTATATCATTGGACCGGTCCTATAAACAAAGCTGATTTTCACTAGTGAATGCGTACTCTTAGGAGCCATAGAGAATGCTTATGCTTAACGATTTCGGGGAGGCAATACAGCAACTGGACCTCAAAAAGGCATAAACGATGCCATACTGGATTTAAAAAATAGTTACAACATACACTAAGATTTTCACGTCGATACACGCTTCAACACTTCAGCTGATGTTTAGGGCTGAATAGAGTGACGAATCGGCGAGGTTGCTAAAGGCTACCTGGTGGTCAATCATAATATTCAGGTAATGGTCAGCAGAGTAGCAACCACCACGTAAGCAACAGATGATTACACTCAGCGTGATCGAGAACCAGGTTTCCCTTCTGGATGAGCCGGATACCCAGGCCTTCTTGCAGGTTAAGCTGAACGTCGCGGTGATAGAATTCCTTATATTATGCGACAGTTTCGCGCCAAAGCTGGGAAAGGTCATTTAAGCGCAGCCGGTCGTCTGGTATATCGTCAAGGAGTGGCTAATCTTTGGTGGTCGCAATGAAGCCTCACTTCAGGCGGCTCAGCAGTTGAATTCGTCTGGGAACAGAAAGAACCGTTGTTGAATGTTACTTACCACAATGCTATCTGCGAGACCAGTCATAATGAGGGTAGACGCATTTCTGAGAACATCCGGTAGGCGGCATCAGAGGCTGGACTGGCAACGCCAGCACAGGACGATTATACCGCGCCCCTTGAGAACAACAACAATCTGGCGGAAGTTCTGGGGCTGACCGATTATAAATATGCTAACAAAAGGCACCCCACCTGAAACTATTGCTGCCTTTCCATAGGCTGTGAGTGCCGCGCAGGCGCATGTACCCATCCGTACAGCCTCGGCCATCAAAAAATTCCAGTGAAGTTCTATAAATTAAGCTTTTACCTCGATTGAACTGGACAGAACTATCTAAAATCTTTGACTCTGCCAACTCCATGATTACTCAGTAGTTGGCCAACTTAGCCGCTAAACTGAAGAAGTAGCGAGTAGGCATCAGAAGTTATTGAGCCCCGTATCATAAAGAGCTGAAGCTCAACACTTTTGAATCCTTCCTGGTCTTTACTTTGTGTAAGTATTATCTGTTTTTATTATCACCGGGGGACCGGAAAATTTTGGACCTTCTTTAGGGCTAAAACTAATTCTGCTTTCAACGTTGTTTTTTGGATAACCCGGTTTAAAGCGCCATTTACTGATGGCACTGCGAACTTCCCGATCAAATACTCCCGGTGGTGTCGACTCAACAATTTGAACGTTCTCAGCATAACCTGCATCTGTGATGCGGTAACGCGCAGTCACTATGCCAGACTTAGTTGAACCATATGCTTTAGCTGGGTAGTAGGGCAGTGATTGCCTAATTATAAGGTCTGTGGGTGCCGCTGAGGTAGAGAATGTTGGAAAGTCATCTTGTGCGCGAGCCTTTTGGCTATCTGTAGCTTTGTTCGAAGCACAACCCATCAAAAACAACGGTATTAAAAGTACTGATGATAAAACTCGAAATGAAAGCATTATGACATATCCTTAGGTTTGTAAAGAAATCATAGTAATACAATGATTAAAGAAAAGTAAACTGGGTAGTATAAATGCGTTGCCTGGAGTTCATGGTTCGTATATACACACCTGATTTCCACATAAAAACACAGCGTGGTTCAAATATCTCTATCCTTTTTAAGGAGTGCGGATGTTTTTTTAATGGTTGTGATCTTCTTATTGATTAGAACATTATTAGGATTTTTGGATATTTCCATATTGTGAAAAAGTTACTTAGATCGCTTGGACATCCTTCTGGAGGCTTTTGGTAATATAGATATCATAATCTAATATATCATCTCAAGGTATGTTTTCGAGAACAATTCAACAAATAGAGTCATTTGTAGTGCGTATCCAAAGGTTAAGGATAAGAGTGACGATCCATGCCTGTAAATAGCGAAAAATAAGAAAAAAAAACCTGTTGACGACGTAAGTTCATGAGGACTAACATGTGTAGTACTGTATGCATGTACAGTTGTGTGGGGCGAGATGTCGATGTTTTTAAGTATTAAAAATTACCAAAATTAATTTCACTTACGGCACTAAATCGCACATTACGCTCTTTCTTAAAACATTGAAATATACATAACAAGAGGAAATAATATGCCAGGATTTACAGGTTTTGGTGGTAGCTGGAACAATGGTGTTCATAGTGGTGGAGATGATTCTGGTAGCATTGGAGGTGGTTCTGGGAATACATCGCAGGCACTTGGACAGTTTGCAAAACTGACGGGAGTGAAGCCTTCCGAAGTTTCAAACTTTCGAAGCGATGGCGAGGGTGGATGGTCGGGAGATATTGCTGGCGTAGGTCCAGTTCATGCTTTTGCTGACGAAATGGGAGGCTATACCAGCCCTACAGGGAACAGTGGAGGTTCTGGTACCAAACATACATCGTGGGGAGAGTTGAGTAATGATGGGACTGGTAACAGCACTATGAATGGAATAAAACTAACTGCCGAAAATTCACAAGTCGTAAATGAAACACCAACTAGTCAGGTTCGAGTTCTGAATTCGATACTTGACCGATCTTTTATGAAACCTGAACCCGGGGAACACTCTGGGGTAACAGGAGTATCTGCCACTACGCCCAGTCGTATAACCTTGGCTAATAATGCTGTGACTGCGGCTCAACTTAAAGCAAAGTTAGCGGCAGATAATCTCGCCAAGGCAAACGCAAATGTTCCTCAGGCCAAGTCACGTTTGGCAATTGCTGAAAACGCAATCCCAAAATTACAAGCCGAAGTGAATACTACCCAAAAAGTATTCGATACTGCTCAAGCTAAAGCTTCATCCATGGCCGAGTTTGCAAAAGCTGATCCCATTTCTAATCAGTTTCGTGCCTGGCAGCAGGCCGGCTATGAAGCTCAAAAGGCTCAAAATGCCCTAAACAGCTCAAAAAAAGCTTTAGCAAACGGAAAAAGTGAGATCACGGCCGCTCAGCAGGCTCTGGCAGATGCTCAAAAAGCATTACCAATAGCTGTCACAAACAAACAGAATGCTGACAAAGATGTTGCTTCTGCAACTGATATGAAAGACGCAATTACGACGACCACCGCATTTTTTGAATCCGTATCGAAAAAGTTTGGGGATCGAGCTGCTCGTCTTGCTCAGGAATTTGCTGCACAAGCAAGAAGTGCAAAGATTCGAAGTGTGCCCGAAGCACTTGCTTTATTTGATAAATATAAAGGAACGGCTGTTAATAAGTTGAATGCGGCGGATAAAGCTGCTATTTCAAATGCTTTTAAATCTCTAAACCAAGCTGACATTGCCAAGCAACTCGCTGCTTATTCAAAAGTATTAGGGACTTTCAATAAAGCAATGGATCTTGCTGATCTAGGTGCTGCTGTTAAAAAAGGTATTGAAACAGGTGAATGGAAAGATGCGATCACTAAACTTGAGTCTATCGCATTAACTAATACTGCGGGGCAATTGGCTGCTATTGCGTTCGCCGCAGCTGGAATGCCTATGGGGATTATTGGGTTTGGTATTACACTTACTCTTGCAGGTGTTATATTTAGTAATGAAAATGTGCTAAAAGCGATTAATTCCTCGCTCGGAATGTGACAAAAAAATGCTAAGGCAAATATTGCCTTAGCGTTTCTTATTAATGAAGGGATAACACATAAGCAAGGGTAGTGAGAAAATGACACATAAGAGGTATATAATAGGAAACGCACTCCATGATGGACTATTCGATCCGAAATAGTCATTCCATGTTTCTTTTTTCATTACTTTCAATGTGATCTTCTCAAAAACATAAAAGTCAAACGGGAATGCAAGTGCGCTTATTAGAAGATATGCTGCTACATACGGCATGTAAGGTATATACGCCGGGTATATTCTTCCTTCGTTTAAATCGTTTAAAATTGTATAAATCAAGTAACCACACCCAATGAATCCCCATAGGCAATATCTTAAATAATATTTAATAGTCATTTTGTATAAGTCTTAAGTGTTTAATTCACTATCATTCTATCTGAGTTTGGCGAGAGAG
Source organism: Enterobacter sp. SORGH_AS_0287 (assembly GCF_031453695.1). Classification (NCBI taxonomy): domain Bacteria; kingdom Pseudomonadati; phylum Pseudomonadota; class Gammaproteobacteria; order Enterobacterales; family Enterobacteriaceae; genus Enterobacter; species Enterobacter sp. SORGH_AS_0287. Next base: position 115,183 of record NZ_JAVIZW010000002.1, on the reverse strand, counting down.
GCAACAACGGTTTAGTAAGCGAAGTATAATGCGCAATTAAAAATATAATTTATATGGCGAGATGTTTTTATAATGTGCTTACGTATGCTTCTAGGGTTCTATTAATATATCTGATTAGCCACATTATATATATAAACGATATGAACTATCTGTTCCTGATAGTAAAGATAGTTCATCTGGTAGCTCGTTCAGACATGCCTCAAAGATGAAAATGACTATTTGGTGTACTAGACAATTCATTACGGTTACGGCAGATGTGTTTGAACAGCAGGTCAAGATGCTCACCCCCTATCCCCGCGAGGCCGTGGCGAGTATACCGGCGGCGATGTACAGGAACGATACCATGTCCTGCCAGCTCCGAGGAGAATTCAGGTAAAGCCGGGGGACAGTGCAGTCGGGACATCCTTATACAGCGGAATGACGACTGCGGCAGACCCAGCTTAGTTCATCGCCTGGCCCGGTCCGGCCGGAAAACAGCTAACGAGTTGATTGAAAATGGAGGTTAATAATGATTTAACTTGCCCGGGCTGATAAAAGTCTACTTATTAAAAGTTCTTTTTTCGCGCTGATCCATCACTACATAAAATGGCATCTCATCCCGTCCAGTTATTCATTTCTCAGTAGTCCCGTTCCATAGTCATTATTTACTGAAGCACTGGACGGCCACGCTGGAATATTTTCCCAAGCTATCATTATTTTCTGGCTAATAATTAGCTGCCATATAGACACGCTGTTAAAGTACCGGAAGCATGTCTCGCGTTGATCAGATTTTTGCGTTATTTCGCAGTTTCGGGAAGCGTACCACGATCATGGAATAAGCAAAGCGGCCTTTTTTACCCCAGCAGGCCGGATTGCGGGGCAGGGGGGTAACACAATATGTAGATGAAAACGGCGCTGACGGCGTGTCACATGTTGTGTTTCCGCGCCGCAGCACGCCGGTGCGTTTCCGGCTGATCCGGAACAACCATTTTTCGGATCTCAGGAGAGGAAAAGAAGCTTAGCAGCGTTACAGAGTACAGGCACCTACCCGAATCTGACCATCAACAGCTGTTCGTGCTGCAATGTCCGAAGAATGGTTTCAGTCTCTTCTACTTATTAAAATGTACCTTTGAAAAAGTAGACTTTCACACAGCTCTTCTGGCAGGATCACTTCCCCCGTTTTTTTCATAGCGCACTCCGGACATTTGCCGGCTGGACGAGATACCGTAATGAATTTTCCGAAGGATGATCCGGAACTGAGCCGCCTGGCGGTGATAAATTATCCTGATCAGGAATACCTTCCCGCAGTGACAGGACAAAATGTCTCCCTGAATCCAGTCAGGGCATATCTGCTCTCGCTCAACTCCCCGCGCAGCCGGCAGACGATGAGCTCATTCCTCGGTATTGTTGCCAGATTACTGGGGGCGGAGAGTATCGATACCTGTGGCTGGGGAAGCCTCCGCCGACATCACGTAATGGCGGTCACAGAGCTTCTGAGAGATACCGGGCGTGCGACAGCCACCATCAATACCTATCTCTCAGCACTGAAGGGCGTCGCTAAGGAAGCCTGGATGCTGAAGATGATCGATGTTGAAAGCTATCAGCATATTATTGCTGTCCGCAATCTAAGGGGAACACGGCTACCTCGCGGACGAGCACTCAAGGCTGGTGAAATCAGGCGTCTTTTTTCTGTCTGTGAAACTGACAAGAGTTATATTGGCCCCCGTGATGCGGCTTTACTGGCGGTCATACTGGGATGTGGGCTGCGTCGTTCAGAGGCAGTAAGCTTAGATATAAGTGACATTGTCACTTCTGAAAGGGCGCTGAGAGTACTGGGAAAGGGAAATAAGGAACGACTGGCCTATATGCCTGCCGGGGCCTGGCATCGTCTGCAGGTCTGGATCGAAGAGGTGCGTGGTGAACAAAATGGGCCACTTTTCAATCGGATACGACGTTTTGATACCCTGACCAATGACAGACTGACCGACCAGGCGGTGTACCATATCCTGCAGGTGCGCCAGAAGCAGGCCAGCATTGCGCAATGTGCCCCGCATGATTTGAGACGAACTTTTGCGACCGCGATGCTGGATAATGGCGAAGATTTAATTACTGTTAGGGATGCGATGGGGCACGCGAGTGTTACCACCACACAACAGTATGACCGTCGTGGGGAAGAAAGATTACGGGCGGCGCGTGAAAGGTTGAATCTGTTCGGGTGAGGAAGATAAATCCACTTCCTGGGGGAGATAAAGGCCTGAATAACTAGAGTAGGGGAATGCTGGCGTTACTCCCCTTTTCCTTTAATGAGACAAAATCCACGGATAAAAACGGTGAGATTAAGGCTGCAATGACACAGCCTTTTTTAATTAGTTACATTAGTAATACTAAAGGACTATTTTTTTAGGTTATTTGGAAAATCATCGGGCAACTGATCAGGCGGGCAATTAATAACAGATTCATTATTCACGCCGCTGTCATTTACGAATGTGATGGTTGCAAACTCGTCAATGACTTCAGTCGGGTAGGCAGGACCAGCGCTGCGATACTCTTCCATTTTATCGAGGTGATCGTTCTGAAAACAAACCGTTTTTTCTGGATTGTTTATAACCCAGCGAGGGAAGAAAATGGTTCCATGGAAAAGCTTGTCTCCCAGATTGGCAATCAGACTCACATCTGTACCGGTTGGCTCAGTCCAGGATACCTTATAGCTCTCCTTACCGACACGAACGATGTAGACGTGCTGGTCCTTGACCCAGCGGCCGCCAACCATACCGCTGTGAATACGGTAATCAATAGTATTTTCATTTTTAATGTAAAGCTCATAATTCCAGCCGTTGTCATAAGTATAGACAAGATGTTTGCCAGTAAAGCCGGAGAGATCATCTTTATTAAAGTCTGTCATGTCACATCTCCTAGATACGTAAATATAGTACCCGCAATGGGAATTAATAGTATAAAAGCTTTTTGAAAAAAATCGTTTAGGTATGTAAGAGCATGTAAATCGCAGAACTAAATATTAGTTAGTATTGTGGTGTATATAAATTCATGCCGCTTATGTTATTGGATGAGTTGTTAGTAATTACAGTGCAAGAAACTATTTAATGAATGTAATTTTTCATCTTAAAAATTGGCTTTGTTGTTAAGGTTGATCCATGTCAATTATTTATCATGCCATCTTAACAGAATATCTTATTGTCTATAAGAGAGTAGGGGGGGATATTACATCAATGCTAGAAGGGGTAACGAACATTGTTATAAAGTACATATAGTGTACCGCAGGCATATTGCCGACGTTTGCTTGGTGACTTTCATAGTAGTAAAGGTGTAGTGAAGGAAGTCGAGAGGCTCTATCCAATATGGATCCACAATAACCTAGTGGAAAGATTACACTACCTTCACACCATATAACCGTCTAAGAATCCCTTCCTTTAGGGAGGGTAGTATCAATCGCGGAGATAAGATATATCGACAGGGAAAGTTTTTGTGAGACTTATCAGGCGGCAACTTACCAGTTTTTCCCTGTCTGCGTACCAGAAAGAAAATTGCCCGGTGGTCTGGTTAAAAACCATCTGATCAAGATTAGCGAATGGGAACATAAGAAGTGGTCCCTTGCGAAAGTGTCCTCCTCCTGTTTCAAACTGATTCACACCCCATGATTCCTGCGAGTGTTCGTAAAGGTGAAGTATGACTTCGATCTGGCCACGCATTGGGCAAAGCAACCTTACATCTGAATTTTCGAGGGATAAGGCATACGATGTTACTGAATAAAAAAAGGCTAAAGCGAGAGTGATTACGTATTTCATTAAGGAAAGTCCTTTGACATCCTCTCCGTCCTATAGGACGGAGGTTGCTACTGCCAGGCGGCGAAGCCCTGCCGCGAGAATGTTTTTTTGCGGCGGTTAGTGTTAACCAAAAAAGGATCGAACGCCGTTCTGGCGCTTCGCTCTGCCCTGAAAAGGAAGATGCTTCCCGCAAAAAATCTGGTGAAATTAAATTGCTGGCGATTTAAAAAAAGCCCTGCCGCCATACGCCCGCAAGCGGCAGGTTCTCATCAGCACGTTTTGGATGACAACATTGATGAGAATTAAAGTCCACCGGAGGTGGTGGAGACACTACGACGAGTTTTCATTATAAAAACCCCCGCCAGAGGCTAGCTAACAGGGAAGTTACTAAATGTCGAAGACCATTGTTACGCATGATGTCTGGTGGATTCAGACCAGACGGCAAGACTATACCGGTAAAGGTATTAAATAGGTATTGTTTATCTATTAGAAAAATTTAATCTTCGTAAAATCATGTAATTCATGTAATGAGATTGGAGCGAATGTTAATAAAAAATATAGAGTGGTAAAATGTTGCTATGTGAAAGATAATGTCAATTATAATTTCGCAAGAACGTTATGTGTTTTTTAAAAATTAGGGGTGTTAAACTAGATTTATATCGTTTGAGCTTATTTTCAGTGTTATGTATTAAGTGGTCTGATTAATCATACATCAGCCAAATATTGGACCCACCCAAAATTTTCTCCAGCATGTGATTCATTTCTCGATCGCATTTGCTGGCCCAGTTAGTCGTTCTAACTGGGCTCCGTTTGGGAAACAGAAACGGAAAAAGAAGCTGGCAGAAGGAAAGTATCGTCCTTTAAGATCTGCTGATGTTAGTCAGTACAAAAAACAACCTTAACGTACAATATTTTCCGTTTCCCAAACGGACCCTTAACTGCATGCTGAAGCTGTATTTTCGTCGCAAAGGCAAACAATATCTGCCGGTACGGAACCCATCGCCGCTGACCACACCTGAAGCGCTAAACTAGAGCGGGTCAGTCGGTTTATGCATATGAGAGACAACCCATCTATTTAACTAGTTGATTTTAAATATATAAAATAATGAATTTAACATAATCTTTGTTATGCGCACTGTTTGTGAGGTGGCTAAATTTACAGGAACATGGGTCGCTTTCACTTGTCAATCGTCGCTGTGGCCATCTTAACAACCGATATTGGATGCCGGGCCTCGCTGAACGTGCACTGTGTATGATTCGCAAAAGCTACACTGATTTGGTCCGACTTTAGCCTGCAAGAAGCTCGCCGAGATTCATGAGCTGTATCTGGCCAAAGTGACAGTACGCAGGCTGGTTTAAGGATCTCCACGCGAGTTATGGCCGCCACGTGTCCATCAGCAACGCCAGCGTCGGGCCTTTACCGGATGTGTTGGCAGATTGGTGCGGGACGTTATCGTTTATTTATCCGGTATAACATGGCTCAAAAAGTCATTGTGTTGGGTTGGATGAATAACGAAAGTACTCTGCGGGCTTACAACAGCAAAACGGACACGTACCCTTGTTTTGCAGCCATTATCCCCTTCGTCCCGTGCCACGAGCAGTCCAGTTAACAGCCATGCTATAACCGTTCCCGCGCCACGTTAAAGGCACCATCCAATCAATCAAATGCGTCTACACGCATCAGCCGTTATGGTTGTCCCATATGAACGAGAAGTGGTCATTTTGAGGCTGAATGCAATGCCCTGCCCTAATAGAATCTATCAGTATTATGGATCCTGAAGACGTGCAAGCATGCTGATCCTGCAGACATAGATAATTGTACAAAGCAGTACACTAAGTAAGGCGGTACATATAAAAACTCCTGCCCCGGTCATGGCCAGCATCACGCCACCAATTAACGGCCCGACAGCAACGCCCAGTGTGGACAACGTGGAGGCACCAAGATAGGCTCCGCGATGTTCAACGGGTGCCAATTGATCGAGCATAATATTGAGGTTTGGCATCAGAATTGCCTCCCCCACGCTGAACACAGCAGTTCCCATTAGCCATGCCCACATTTCCGTTGAGTGTGTGAAAAAAAAGCAGAGCTGAGAGATAGCGAAAATTATTCCCCCCAAAAGAATACGTTTGGGTAGGCTGACTTGCGTCAGAAAGCGCATAATAAAACTTTGAAATAAAAGTACCGTACAGGCATTCGTAACCAGAATTACGGTGATCAACTTAACCGCCGCATTGCCGTCAAGCAACATCAGGTATTGAGGCAAAACGGCTTCATAATGGATATAAACGACACTGCATAACATGCTGCACAGCAATGCTGCAATATAAATTCTGTCCCTGGCAATAATCCCTATCACCTGATGCAGTTTAATCACTGGAGCGCTGTTTTTCTGCTCGCCAGACAGTTTACCCGCAGGAATAAAAAAGCAGCACGTAGACAAAAAACGGCAGATAGGTTAGTCCGGTTAACAGGAATGTTCCCTTCTGCGAAGTCAAGCCAAAGACTATCCCTATCAGTGGACCAAACACTGCCGCGACGTTGATCAGGTAGTAACGCATTTGAAGGGCTAGCGCGCGACGACGGCTATCAACCAGCAAATCACTCATCAGGGCTCTGACCGGGGGATCAACCCACGCAAAACAAACTCCGATGATCATCAGGCCAGTAATAAACAGCCCCATCCCGGTGGCTTGCGCCAGAGTAATATAACCCACGGCGGAAAACCCACAGCCCAGCAGAAGTATAATCCGCCTTCCCAACCTGTCAGAAATCTGCCCGCCATACATACCGAGCACCACTGAGATCAGGGCGCTGCTGGTCATCACCACACCAATAGCGACAGGCGACATATGGTAATTCTTCGTCATGATGACTGCGATAAATGGCCATGCCATAAAATAGCTAAACCGTATTACAAATGTAAAAAAGAGCAGTGCATGGACAGTCGCCGGGAAGGTTTTTAGCGTTTGAAAAAGACCTGGTGCCACACTAACTTCAGCGGCAGGTTTTGTTGTCATAAGTTTTCCTAATCATTACCTATTATTAATAGATCAAGGCGCTATAGATTATAAGGGATTAATATTAATAAAGTTATCAGGCGTCAACCGCAACACAAATGTTAAAAAATTGTATAATATGCAATCTTATTATGTGAAGATGCTTCTTTATAGTGAATTATATATGAAAAGATAAGGCAGGCCACAAATTGCGATACTTAATACCAAAGCAACCGCTATCCTAACCAGGGCGCAGGCCTGCCGTTTCTCTGAGAACAATGATCCGGTATGGAACATGCGAAGATTTGTGACTTACACTGTTTGATAATGGCAAATCTGACATCTTTGTAAGAATAAATAACAGGATTAGGACGGATTAACAGGCGTTCATTTTTACCATGGCAATCAACATAGCTCTGGAATTGTAAACAAATAGCTCATTCAAATAATTTTTTAAATATCAGATGCCTTCCTCCACCTTAATAACCCTCTTTAATTTTACTGGTTGCCAGTAACTGAAGTAAAGCATTCTTGTTGTACTTATTAAACTTTACAAGATCAGGTTATGATAGATCCTACATAGTTATCTTCCTAAACTTTATTTAAAAAAATCCAGGTGATTTTCAATGGATCTTATTTAACTGCTAATGCTGATATAAACATATCTTCCACATTACTAAATAAGACCATGTTTACGATAATTAATGTATTTAGATATCAACTGTCGCAGGTCTCAAGTCTATAATCCCCTCCTTCATACATTCGATGTGAGTACAGCATCGGAACGTAGAAATTTTATTATTAATTAGATTTCAGTGGATAAGGGAGCTTCAGGCTCCATGTTTTTACACTGTAAATCTTGCCACGAATTAATTTCTTAATGAGCCGTTTTTATGGCTATACCTGTGGTGTGGTAATCCCGGCAATTTATGAAAACTTTCATTCAATATTATCCGCAAGCTTCAAACGTATTGAGGACCGCCATGAACATGGGAAATTGTGCAGAATGGGATATTGTTTATCAGTCCCGGGCAAAATTTGTGCGCAAATAGTCCAGTCAGGGAGGCAGGTCTCCCGTAACAGAGACTTGGTCTGCTAAAAAACACTCGTTGTTAAATTATAAAAAGCTTTAAAATGGTTTTTATGCGATATATAAACCTATATATTGTGTTATTTGTTATATAAAATGCGATTAAAGTGGCTTTAATGTAGAGTTTCTCGCTTCTGATTTGGCGGGCAGGAGTATTGTACTTTCATCATGTTAACTGGCTATAAATACGAATCCATCAGGATACTCAGTAGTGAAGACGTGATTGCGTGGGAGCTCCTCTCTACGGCAGAACCGCACGTTGATCTGGAAGAGCACTTTGGATTAATGGCCGTGCCAGAGCAAAAAAAACATTTTTTTGCCCAACTCAGTCATGCCACGTTTTCTGCAGAGGGTGAGAAATATCATCTTAATGCCACATCCTCTTTACTGCTGGAAACGGATTTCCTGGAACGGCTATGTGAAGAAACTCTTTACCTTGATAAACTGGTTATTGAGATCACCGATCTTGAAAACATGATTGAATCAGACCCTGTTCGTATTTTTTCATTACGCAAATGTATCGCTACGTTGCGCCAGAGGGGAAGCGAAGTATGGGCTGATGATGTAACTGAAACTATTCTGTGGAAATTGTTTGAATGTGCAATCCACTTTGATGGCATCAAAATTGACAAATATACCTTCTGGAATGGACGTAAAGAGCGGAATGAGTTTCTTCAACTTGCGCAGTGTTGCACGTATTTAACTAATAAGCTTCTGATAGAAGGTATTGAAACGGAGAGTGATTTGGCATTAGCGCGTGCTAGTGTTGCTGAGTTTGGTCAGGGTTATCTCTGGAGAAACGCATGAATGCCATTTAACTGTATGCCTGCTTTTAGGTAGGCAGAGTATCAGCCGTATCTTATGGTTTACCAGGAATATTTAGGGATCGTTTTTCTTGATATGCGTGTCCCGGTATATTTCTGAAACTGTCTGCTTTCATATCAGCGCGCAGTGAATATTTAACTGTCAAATCAGATGGAATTGTATCGCATTCGTCGTCGGCTTAAACAACCGACATCTAGTTGTCATTGTACTGTTGTTAATCTAAGGAAAAACATCATGAGAATTATTTCCGCTATTGTATGCGGTTCCATTTATCTGCTTCCTGTAGTCGCTAACTCTGCAGACAACACGGAAACTGCGTCAATGCACGTTTCTCTTGAAGTCGTAAAATCTTGTACGCTTAATGCAAATGACCTGAATTTCTCTCGGCATAGCTCGGATGAGGCAGGGGAAATTAAAGCCAGTACGCAGGTCGATATCATTTGCACCAACGGTACTCCTTTTACACTGTTTGCCGCTAGCAGCGACGCCAGCGAAAATGGAACCTTCTGGCTAAAACCCGAAAATAATGAGGCAGGTGCAAAAACTATTGCGTGGAAACTCTACGCTGACGAAGGTAAAAAGGCGCAAATCACCAGTATCCAGGGGCTAACCGATACCGGGACAGGTTCCAGACAAACAGAGACTTTGTATGGGGTCATTGATGCGGGCGCGCTCACCACTGCCCAGGCTGGCACATACGCTGATGATGTCACATTGAACCTGGTGTACTAAGCATGTTTCGTTTTCTTTCCCTGCTCTTTTTCTGGTTAGTGATATTAATCCCGCTATCCCGCTATACATCCGCCGCTACGCTTCAGGTTGCCCCTGTGACGCTTGAGCTGCAGAGTCAACAGAAAGCAACGGCGTTATACGTCACAAACACCGGGGCGACATCGATTCATGCGCAGATACGAGTCTATGAATGGTCGCAGGAAGACAATAAAGATGTCTTAAGGCCAACTGATAAGTTGATCAGCAGCCCTGCTATGACTTCTCTTTCACCGGGCGAGCGGCAACTGGTGAGGATCATCGTCCTGCAACCCGGGTCGAGTGTGAAGGAGCAAAGCTATCGTCTGGTGATCGATGAGTTGCCAAACAGGGCTTCTGGCTCATCCAATCCTAACGCTGTGCATTTCCTGCTGCGTTACTCGATTCCCGTCTTTATTACCGGACGCGAACATAAACCTGCAGAACAGGATGATATCAGTTGTGAGCAGACGAAGAATATAGCGACGATTCGTTGCTATAACTCAGGAGCACGTCACTTACGCCTCAGTAATCTTCAGGCTTTGACAGCTGAGGATCGCGTTGTTGGCTCTATCCATGGACTTGCTGGGTATGTGCTTCCGGGACAAACCACCCTTCTTACAATCAAGCAAACCTCTCAAGATAAGCTCAGCGCTCTGCGCGTATACCTCAATGATGACCATCATGCCAGCCATATTCCGTTGCATCCGATCGCCACTCGTGCGTCTGCTGTGGCTACCGCTGATTCTGCCAGCCCACGCTGAGCCTTCAGCCGTTGACCAGCAATGGCTGGCAATTACCGTAAATCACTCCCCGCGAGGGGAGTTATGGGCCTGTCGGGTGGTTGGGGATTCTCTCTGGGTTAGTCGTGCCGATATAAAGAAACTGGGACTTCACGCTCCGGATGGCCAAAGCGAATGGATTGAGCTGACGGCACAACCCGGTCTGAAAGTAAGTCTTGATGTACTTTCTCAGCACGTCAGCATCACCGCCGATGCGAAGGCACTCGACAGCCGGCAACATCTGCTTCTTGATACGCCAACGCTGCTTTATCCCTATCCTGAAGCGCAGCCAATACGCGCTTTTACACTTGGTTACTCGCTTTATGCCAATGACTCTCAGGGACAACGTAGTGTTAACGCCCTGACTACGCTAAGTACTTCTGGGGGGCTCCCGGGGGTAATCAGTAGCAGTTTTGCAAGCCATGCAGGAGATGAAAACCGCGCTGGAGGTGGGGCTAACACCCGTCTCGATACGAACTGGCAGTGGGATGACACAAAGTCATTAACCACGCTCGCGCTGGGGGACAGTATTACTACAGGCACCAGCTGGAGCCGGCAGGTACGTTTTGGTGGGCTGCACTGGGCACGCAATTTTGAAATTAATCCGCAACTTAACACCGAACCGCGGAGCCGATACAGTGACAGCGCAGTTCTTCCCTCAACAATTGATCTTTACGTCGATGGCCTCAAGCAGACCAGCCAGCATGTTACACCCGGAGATTATCTGCTGGACACCCTGCCCTCCTTTACTGGAAGCGGGCAAGCCCAGGTGGTCATCACCGACATCAATGGTCAACGTCGTACTGTTCAACTCGATTTGTATGGTGCGCCCGGGATGCTGGCTGAGGGACTCAGCAGCGGTTCGCTGGATCTCGGCTGGATGCGGAAAAATTATACGCTGCGTTCGGATGATTATTCCGCTTCGCCAATGCTTGATGCCGGATGGCGGTATGGCATGAGCAACCAACTGACACTGGCTGTGCATACCGAACAACAACGTAATCTGCACAACGTAGGCACGGGAACTGACTGGTTAATCTCGCCAGGGATAGGAATTATCAGCCAGCACGTAGCGGTAAGTGACAGCCCCTACGGCCAGGGGACTAAATGGGGACTCGGCTGGCAGTGGAATGGTAACGGGACCGGCCTTTCCGCCAGCACTGTTAGCACCGATGATACCTTTGCCGACAATGCCAGAATGAGCGGGGCTTTACCCGTTAAGCGCAGCAATACGTTATGGGCAAGTCATTCATTTAACGGTTTCGGTACGCTGGGGGCAGGCTGGGTACAACAAACTATTCAGGGCAGCAAACATCGCTATTTGAATGCGTCCTGGTCCGCTTCATTGCCGCACAATCTCTCAGCAACCCTGAACTTTACACGTTCATTCGAGGAGTCATCAAACTCTGTTCAGCTCATGCTTACGGTACCGTTAGGCCGCAGAGATTCGTTTTCTGTACAAGCCAACCGCAAGACGCCCCGACTTGACTATCGTCACCAACCGGATGGCCAGACTGGTGGCTGGTCATGGCAGTTTGGGAAAGGCGAACGCAGCGAAAAGTATGCCGATGTAGGCTATCTGGGGCGTTCTGGAGAGTGGCACGTTGGGCTGGAACATGGCGATAACCAGCGAAACCAGTATGCCTCCGGCGAAGGCAGCCTGACGTTACTCGATAATACTGTACATGCACTGCGTTACAGCCAGCAGGGAACGGGCCTGGCACTGATATCGACGAACGGCATCGGCCATGTACCGGTGAAGCTGGAAAATCGCCCGGCAGGTGAGACCGATGACAAAGGTTATCTTCTGCTGACGGATCTGCCGCGTTATCACAACAGTAAGGTCACCATCAATCCGCTGGATCTGCCTGCAGACATCGTTGCCCCTGTTACCGATATGTACGCCAGACCGGGGAATGGCAGCGTAGTAAAAGCCCATTTTAATATACATCAGGCGGTGACTGTACAGGCCAGACTGGTGGATGCCGGGCATCGTCCGTTGCCGCTGGGTAGCGTGGTTTCGACCCCTCATGGTGCCACTATCGTTGGACATGATGGATTCATCTGGCTTGAAGACCCGCCACAGCCTGGTCAGCTGGTCGTGAAGACTGGTGAGACAGCATGCCGGGTCGCCCTTTCTGCGCCACGTACAACCTCCGCGATACAGAATATTGGAGAACAAGTGTGTTATTGAGAATATCGTTATTATTTCTGCTGTTGCTTTCTTTAAAGGCAACCGCGGCGGGATGCTGGATAACTTCAGGTGCAACCATGAATTTTGGCGAGGTGGCGGCCGGTGAGGCGGCCTCTACAAATACAGAGGTAAAATTCAGCTGCCAGGCCGACTATGGAGCAAAAGAGTATATAAACGTCTGCCTGAGTAGTGTTGACACCCCTCCTTTTAAGATGCTGTCTCTTGGGGATACAGAGGGCAGACAATACCCTTTATTTTTTCGGATCTTTAATGGAATTGCCCGTTCACAGGAGCTGGGGACCGCTACCAGTGGTAGCCTTATCCAGCAAACACTGCTCGCCGAAAGTAATACTAACGTGAATGGCCGCTTTCCACTCGTTGCCACACTCCCCGCGGGACAGAGTCACCTCCCGGCGACACACTATTACAACTATAATATGAATCTGCGCATTTCCTGGAACAGTTCCTCCCGTCAGGAGTCTTTAAAAAGTTGCGCAGATGGCTCGGCGGAAGGAGAACAAATTCAGGGGGGGAGCCACGCAGAGGCCGTTATCGGAGCAAGTTGCAATATAGAATACGTCACACCGATGAACTTCGGCGTCATCACAAGTGCCGCGACGTTAAACCCAACGCGTTCAACGGCTACTCTAAGCATAAACTGTCCGGCCGGTATGTCCTATTCACTTGCTATGGGCAAAGGGAATCATGCCAATGGAAATCAGCGACAGCTGTGTAATATGGAAGGTCAATGCCTGCGATATGGGATCTGGCAAGATGCAGGTGCAACACAACGCTGGGGCGATCAAAGTAGTGGTGATACGTTAACTACATCCAATAATGCCGGAGGCACGAAAAATGTCACCGTCTACGGCGAGCTTCCAGCTCAAACCATGACCGGGACGGGAGAGTTTGCTGATGACGTGATAATTACGTTGACGTATTAACGTATACCCAGGCCCTCATTCTACTCGTTAGGATATTAAGATAAATTTGCTGAAAAGGCCGCCTGCGGCCTTATTCAGTTTTGGGATTATTGCATTTCAATTTCGAGTGAAATGGTTTAGTGGTAATTATATAATTATGTGCGGTTTTATAGCGTATATATTACCATCGGAAATTAAACATTGCTTAAACAAGCATTAGGTTGTTCTTGTTGCGAACATTAACGAGGTGAGAACTATTTTATAACATTGTATTGGTTAATGTTTTATCTTGTAAATTATAAATAACTGCGTTGTATAAAATATGTGACGCTGTAAATTCTATCCTGGCGATTTTCACGCCTCATCCGCCGTTTATTGTTTCAGCTTTGCCCTGCTCGTTCTATGTAATAAATCTGGCACTCTCTTTTTTGACGTAAAGTGCTATTAAGCTTGCTGGGTTAAGTACATTCATGTTTATATTGCAAAATAATAACTCATCATGCGCGGAGAAGACGGCAAGCATTGACAATAGTTAATGTAAAACATTAGCATATTATATTATTATTCAATTTAAAGTGTTGGTTTCAGATTGTGTCAAGATGGCATGCTTTACTTTCTCCAATGACTTAATTAATTGATTGAATGATAATCATTTAATACATTAAATTATCCCAGAAGAGGCTTGCTTTATGTACCACATCCTGAATAAAGAAGTTGTTTTTTCTCCGGATGATGGCGCTATCTGGTTGAAAGAAAAAGCAGATGATAAAATTATTTTGACACCTACTTTAAACCGTTTGCTGCAATGCCTGATTGAAAATCATGGAAAAGTGATCACGCGTGAAGAAGTTTTTCAGCATGTATGGGACCGCTGGGGAAAAGAGGGTTCAAATAACAGTCTGAATCAGTTTATTTCACAACTTAGAAAAATATTTCACAATTATGGTTTTTCTGACGATACAATAACCACGGTGCCTCGTATTGGATTCATTCTTAATAATGATATCGCAATTCAAACTCTGCATGAGCAAGTTCCCGCTCTTTTTAAAAAAAACGTAATTTTAAATACTAATCATAAGATTTTTTTTATGTGTTCAATGCTGCTGGTTTTCGCGAGCATGTTTTTCAAACTTTACCCACAACAGTCTGATAACCTTAATCTTTCTCCAAAATTTACGGGAGCTATCGATAAATGTAGGGTATATGCATTAACTGAATACGATGATTCACTATCGGATACACTTATTAGTAATATACAGCGCTTTATTACCCAAACACATTTTTCGTGCAGTTCTCCGGGTACCTTATTTTTTTTCCTTGATTCAAAGGTGCTTGCAGAGCAATCCGGAAATTTATACGTCTCCACCTGTCGTGGAAATGTAAATGACTTTTACAACTGTACTAACCGTATGGATAGCAGCTGGAGGGACGAATGAACCTAATGCCTCTCGCCATTCAACGAGGGTGGCTTATAAGTGTAGCCATGCTGCTGCTAGCGGCAGGGATCTTGCTTCTCCCTGATAACCACCGCTCACCCGAGTTGAAATGTAATACTTACCTGGAACAGTCAGGGGGAGATGGTCAATATCTAATGAAAGCAACCTTTATGTTTCTTCTTAACGGGGATGGCACAGGCGTGTTCGTTAATGACGGTACAATTACCTACAAGGGAAGTGTCCATATTCTTCGCCGGGAAGCTAAAGTCAGGATTGCACCAATAAACGCCGCCCCTGCCGCATGGAAACTCACAGAGTTTAAAGAAACGGTGAGCAGCAGTGATACCACCCCTGATGAGGTGTATAAACGTTTTTTCTTCGATGGAAGCGAACGTTCCGGGCGTTATATAACGATAAATAAAGTGGGTGATCACTGGCTTATAGGCAGCATTCGCACACCGGCGTTCCTGTGCTAAAGGATGTTTTAGAACAGTGCTGCTGACGATATGAATCCGGTACGCTAATAAACGTTACCAGCGGCCCGGCCCGGAGCGAAGGTGATGAAATAGAAAATGAATGCCTCTGTTTATTGCTACCTGAATACGACGGGAGGCGGGTAGCTCAGACGCAGATGGCGCTGTCTGAAGGATTCCCGTCCGGGCTTACGGAAAGTATTTTTGATGAGATTATCTGGCAATGCAGGCTTCTGACCAGCAAATAGTGCGATGTTCCTGCCTGGCGGAATGCTGCCTGTTCTGCAATGCTGACCGGGACTCAACGTTAACAGACTGTAAATTATTCAGGTGCAAAAGCATCATTAAGGCCCCTTTCCTGCTAAGCCTTCTGGTCAGTGCAGCAATTTGCCTTTTCCTGTACTGATAGCAGCGCTGGACAACATTGAATCCTTGCAGTTACTTGTGTTTAAACGCAAGAGATACCTTGACAACTTTGTTACCGATCCTGCACAACAACAATTCGTGCTGCTCCTGGCTTTGTTTGTAACTTGTGGTTGAAAAACGTCTACCTGATCCCTATCATGTGTGTACGGATAAATTCCGTACATTATTGAATGCAAGGCCGCTTACAGGCAAGAAACATAGACAAATATTGTAAGCCTCTGGCTCACATGTAACGAGGAGTTGACCGCCCTTCCTGCATCACGGGTGGTCGAGGAGATAGACTATGTCAGGACTGAAGAAACAGCGTATCGATCTTAGATTAAACGAAGACGACAAGAGCATGATCGAGGAAGCTGCAGCAATGACTAACCAGTCAATTTCACAGTTCATGGTTAGCACTGCCTCTGCACGTGCCGCGGAAGTTATTGATCAGCATCGTCGCCTGATCCTCAATGAGGAATCATGGAATCTTGTCATGGATGCACTCAGTAACCCACCGGCACCGAACGACCGCCTAAAACGAGCTGCTAAGCGTCTCCAGAATTTGGAGTAATTATGTGGACGGTTTAAAAGTAGAAATTTTTTCTGAAGAAGTTGAGTATGATGTAAGCAACTTCGATTGCGGCGAAGAGTATCTTAATACTTTTCTCACTGACCACCTGAAGCGTCAACATATTGGCAAGTTTTTACGTGGTTATGTGCTCGTCACGAGAGAGGAAAAACCACGTGTTGTGGGATATTACACCTTGTCCGGGAGCTGCTTTGAAAAGGAGTATTTCCCGAGCAGAACTCAGCAAAAACGTGTGCCCTATAAAAACGTTCCTTGCGTCACATTGGGGCGTCTGGCCATCGATAAAAGCATTCAGCGTCAGGGATATGGAGATTTGCTTCTGACGCACGCCATGAAGGTTGTGTATCAGGCATCCCTGGCTGTTGGAATTCATGGAATGTTCGTTGAAGCACTTACTGACGACGCCAAAAAATTCTACCTTGGTCTTGGCTTCATACAGCTCAAGAAAGAAAATAGTAACTCTCTCTTTTATCCCACAAAGGCGATAGAAGAATTGTTCGAAGCTCAGGACGAATAAACTAAAGCCCTGGCTACAGACGGGCATGCCAAAAATCTCCGTATGGCGACAGAGCCTCAGCGTTATTATCACCTATCACCACGCTATGATGTTTTATCGGCTTGGCCAGTCATCGGTCACGGAAACATTGGAATTTCCTGGCAGAGGTGCAAACGGGCTATGGCGGTCAGGGGCAGTACAAACTATTACCTGATCCACCGGATTCAACGACGGCACTGGATAAAGCATGGCTCAGTAAGCATCAGGTCGAAGACATGATTGAAGACATTCTCTGTGCGACGCCGGGTGTCATTGACCGCGTATCCAGCCCCCTGCCGGAGGGGGCCCCGTCCGGGCTTGCGGAACGTATTATTAATGGGAACATCAAGTCTGGCCATAAAATAGCGTGACGTTCTTACAAGGGGAAACCGGCGGTCCTGCATGCTGCCCTGAACAGCCCCCACTGTACAGGTGTAAAAGCCAGATAATCCCTATCCCTGCTAAGCCTTCTTTTCACGACAGCAATGGCAATGTGTAGTTACAACATTCATAATATTACAGCAAGGTCTTTCCGGCCCTTCGGGCCGGGGCGGCGGCGCTTTGCAGAGGATAGGTTTTTCACAGGTGTTTCCGCTTTGCACAGGTCTGAAAAAGGCGGTAGAGAGGGGCTCCGGGTAACAGAATCATGAGAGAGTTTCAGGTGCGTAAGTTTGACCGGCATAATGTATGTTGTAACTAATGATAATCGCCGGCATTAGGCTTTTGCAGGTTCCGGCAAAATAAGATACGGGGGCTTTTCTTGTTCTGACATGAGCACTCGCAACGTACAATGAAAACATTGTGGATGCAGGACACATGTATGGCGAACGAACCAACTGGTCCGAGAGTACCTGTTTCGATAAAGCACTATTAACGCTTACATTAGTTGTAGCTTGCTGTTTCCAAATCGCTGGCGATGACCAGACTTCCTGCGATAAGGCGTAGTGCTCTGGACTAATGCTCCTGTTTATTCATGCCATGCTGTAATATCATTACGTATCAATCCTTACCTTTGACCTGAATATATCTCTATGGCAACAGTCATTGTCGCTATTAGCTGTGGCATGACGAAGGTTAATAGCCACTCATCGCAGATGTCTTGTCAAAGTACAGACGAAAAACTGACGGGGTTTATTCAAATCAGCATCTTGCTGAAACCTGTTTAACGGTGTTTGATAAGTCTAAACGAGTAAGTGAGAGCGATGAGAAGACTGAGTAAGAAAACACTGGTTATTAGCATTTTTCTCCCTGCTTTGTTGTTTACCCTGCTGTCAGGGGGAATGGCAGTGAGACAGCTTAAACGAGATATATCGATAATAGCGGATATTCTGATGAGTCAGGTCGACCATGTTACTGCCATTGCTCGGCATGCTACTCTCGTCACCCGCGACATGGCAGCTCAGCCCTGCGAAACAGTCCTTGATAAGATGACGGCCACAGGTGCTCTAACGCCCTATATTCGCAGTACCGGTATAGTACAGGATGATATTCTCATATGTTCTTCTGTCACAGGCTCCACAACAAAGAATGTCTTAGCGGTTTACGGAACACGAATTTTTGCACATACGAAGGATATCAGGATAACGACTATCGCAGGTACTAGTGCGGTCCCCGGGCAGGAGGCGATCATCTTCGCGTTACCTGCAGGCAACCACATGACAGCGTTCAGCGTGGTGGACGCAAGATATCTTACAGACCTGATGGAATCTCTGGATGATGAAAATCATTCGGTGCTGAAATTACGATTCAGCGACGGTCCCGTTATTATGATGCCAGAAACAACAGGCCTACATGGCAACTTCTTTAAGGCAAAATTCAGTTCTGCTTTCAGTCAGGCACAGCTTGAAATTGAGACCCCACTGTTGTCGCTTCGCCACTATTTCCTGCGTAATATGCTGTTTCTGGGGCCGCTATCAGTTCTATTGTCTCTGACTGTATTGTTTTTAATACGACGCTGGCAATCAAGAAAGATGTCTCTGGCGGAAGAAATCAGGAAAGGGATAACTGAAGGGGAGTTTTATGTTCATTATCAGCCGGTGTGCGAAACGACATCCGGCAAATGCACCGGCGCCGAAGCCCTGATGCGCTGGCAACGCGAAGACGGACGAGCCATCTCTCCTGCCGTATTCATTAGTGCTGCGGAAGAAAATGGCATGATCATCAGCCTCACCCGACATCTGTTTAATCTGATTGCAGAGGATATACAAAACTGGCACGTCAAGGCGCCCTTTCATCTCGGTGTCAATATTGCTGCGGCACATTTAGCTGACAAGACATTTGTGACAGATGTACTCCGGCTCTGGGTTTCGCTCGACCCGTCCATTACGCTGTTACTGGAGATCACGGAACGTTCCCTGGTTGAAGATACCCGTACGGCTGCCAACAAACTGAACGAACTTCGGCAAAAAGGGTGTCACGTAGCGGTAGATGATTTCGGAACCGGCTACTGCTCCCTCAACGTTCTTCAGCATCTGCCTGTGGATTACCTGAAAATCGATAGAAGCTTTATCGATACCCTGAGTTTTGCCGGTGCGGATACGCCCGTTCTGGATACGATTATCGGTCTGAGCAAACGACTGGGCTTCGCAACCATTGCTGAAGGAGTCAGCACAGCCCAACAGGCAGACTGGCTGACAGCAAACGGTGTACCTTATGTTCAGGGGTATTTTTATGCCCGTCCCCTTCCCGCGGTTGATTTTTACGCGTGGTACAGCCGACAACAGGATATGAGCTGAAAACCGCGTGTGGCCATCCTCCAGGCAGTCAGGACTGCGGACTGACATCATCTGTCAGCCTGCCGGAAGACAACGTCGTATTCACATCCGCTGCCTGTTCCTTTCTGGCATACAAATTCGGCTGTCCCGCGGGGCGTGTTTTGAACCGGCGGTGTAGCCACATATATTGCTCCGGCGCCATCATGACCGCCTGCTCTATTGCCTGGTTCATACGTGCCGCGACCGTTTCTTTACCCTCTCCCCTGAGTGCGTCACTGATATCGTTGAGAATAAGCAGCTCGTAACCTGTGCCATCCGCTTTACGTCGCGGTACAAACGGAATAACGGCCGGACTGGCACTTTTGACCAGCATGTAACTCCCGGCAGTGGTGGCGGTATCCGGAACGGCAAAAAAGGGCACAAATACGCTATTGGTTCTGCCATAGTCATGGTCAGGTGCGTACCAGAGAATTTCATTCTGCTTTAGCGCCCGTATCATCCCTTTCAGGTCATAACGATCCAGCATGGATTTATTAGAGCGCATGCGGCCACGGGTCTGCAGCCAGTCAAGCAGAGGATTATTGTTTGGACGATAAACCCCAATCCCGGGATTCAGCATGCCAAATATACGTGCCCCGAGCTCCAGCGTCAGAAAATGCATCCCGATGAGTACCACGCCCTTCCCCCTCGACCGGGCCTTTTCCATATGCTCATAGCCGCTAACACTGAAATGTTTACGTACTCGCCAGTCTGGCCAGAACCATGCCATACCGGTTTCAATCACCCCCATCCCGACCGATTCAAAATTTCGCACCAGCAATATCTCACGTTCCTCATCACTCATCTCCGGAAAGCAAAGAACCAGATTCCGGCGGGCTATATCGACACGGCGGGGTAAAAGACGCATGGCCAGCCGGCCAAGCGTATGGCCCATTTTAAGCAAAAATGGATAAGGTAACTGCACCGCGACCCAGAGAGCCGCAATACCCGCCCAGCTTAGCCAGTAACGGGGATGAATAAAAGCAGAGGAGAATTGAGGTAATTTTGTCATGACTAATTATCCTTTTAACCATTCAGTCGTTCATTTTTCCTGTGTCGGGGTTCGTGTTTATCCATATGCATTGGGGAGGAGAATTATAATGACTGAATCAGGTTTTTTTTGGCTTTTTTTGCGAAACCGGGCTCTGGTACTCATGTGGAGAATGCAGCCATTGTCGATTTGTCACGCGATAGTTTTTTCGAAAACTGTGCGTATACACAAGCGAGTATACGTGTTTTATTTTAGCAAGTTATGTTCATTTTCCTCGAAGGAACCTGTGATGGTTACTGGTGAAAGCGCTTCACTCATCGATTATGTTTTATTTTCACATCCGATGTACGACTGATTCACGCATTATCCGAAAGCGATTGCGGGCATAGGGTCTCAAAAAATCGGTTAACTGAATTCAACCCGATAATATTTTAAGGAAAGGTTGGTTGTCAGGGAAAGTGTCAGGTACACGCCGTTTTCCATTTCAGAAGTAGCACACTTATGATTTAAGGATCATTCAAAACTTACGTAACACGACCATTGAATGTTATAATCTGAAGAAGAATCGGCACTGAATTTTTCGGTCTCAGTGCGCTCACAGGATTGAGAAAGTAGCGAGTGCAAATATTTATTTCGGCGCGTCAAACATATGCATTAAATTGCCTGGCAGATTCTTTTTCTTCAAGATATTCAAAACCAAGAAGTCGAATGTTGGTCTCGTTAGAAAACCATTTATCCTCTAGCCTCTGAATCATATCCCCTGAACAAAGGCATTGTCCGGAGACAAGCCGAATAAGGGCATATTTATCATTGGTAAATTTTACCCAATGGATACAATAAGGTTGATTTATTTCACCAGACTTACGGACGCCGATGATATGTCCTTTAATTAGCACGTCTTTTTTACTTTTCATGATAATCACCTTAACATCATTACTAAAACAGATGCAGGACTCATCCCTGAAACAAACTCTTCCTGCTCAACCGCCGATACACCAGCACTCTGACGGTTTGAATAAAAGCGCACAGGCAGAGCATTGTAAAACGGCGTTTTTTCGTAGTTTAGCTGCTTTCTGGTCTGTTCTGTGCCCGCACACCGGACAGGCAACATGTACAGGCCGTTCTTTAAAATGCCGGAGACCTTTAGTATAGGTCATAAAATAATACCCTGTGGAATATGGTAATTAGTATACACCTATATAAAACCATCTTTAGATAAAATTATGTGGATTCATTACTGAATCCTGCTCACATCTCGTTGCGAGGCTGGAAATAATTTATGATATAATGCACATTCAGGAGAAATTTAAGATGAAATCAGAAGACACCCTTGACTGGTACCCCGCCCAGTTGCCCCCAGTTAAAATAATTCTTGGCGAAGCCGTACTGGCGGTGGGCAAACAAGGCAGGCCCATTAACACACGAACTTTGCTTGAGTATCTGCAGGTAATGCAGGCCAAACAAAAACGCAGGGACGATAAAGTCGCAATGAAAACCGCAATAGATGTTCTCAGAGACAATCAGCGCATTAACGGCAGGTGTTAATGCGCCTTTTACCAGTGGGTCAGTTTTGAATGATTTGAATGATATGAACCTTCCCGTCGTCTTTCAGCAGGATCCTGTCATCAGGGAGGGTAATGCCATCCTGAGTCACCAGATAGGTTCCACCGCCACGTGAAACACTAATTTGAAACTGACTGCTGCCGTATTGATAAGTCATACTAAAAGATGACCAGCACTCCGGCAGAAGAGCATGAACGGTCAGGTAGCCACCGTAACGCTTTATTCCCAACAGCTCTTCTGTCAGTAGACGGTACGCCCAACCTGAGGACCCGGTATACCAGCTCCACCCTGCACGACCAGTATGTGGTGCGATGCTGTACACATCTGCACTCATGACATAAGGCTCCGCTTTATACCTCTCCACACCTTGCGGGTTCAGCGTGTGGTGAATCGGGTTGATCATCCCCCACAGTTGCCATGCACGCTCCGCATTCCCCATTCGGGCAAATGCCATCACCGCCCAGATGGCACCATGGGTATACTGCCCGCCGTTTTCACGCACACCCGGTAAATAGCCCTGAATGTATCCTGGATTCGGACCATGGCCGTCGAAGGGAGGGGACAGTAACTTTATAAGACCGGCCTCTGGATCCACCAGGTGCTTGTCCAGCGCCTGCATTGCCATACTGGCACGAGCGGGGTCAGTCGCCCCGGATAATACTGACCAGCTTTGCGCTATGGCATCAATCTGGCAGTCCTGCGAACGTCTGGAACCTAACGGCGTTCCATCGTCAAAATAGCCACGTCGGAACCATTCACCGTCCCAGGCGGCAGCATTAAGGTTAGTTTGCAGGCGCACCGCCTCCGTACGACACAGTGATGCGACATGCGCATCCTGAATCCGATCTGCAAGCGACGCGAAACGCTGTAAAATATCGAACAGAAAGAAACCGAGCCAGACGCTCTCCCCTTTTCCATCGATGCCAACCCGATTCATGCCATCATTCCAGTCTCCCGTGCCTATCAGCGGCAAACCATGTTGGCCAAACCGTAGTCCACGTTGAATCGCTTTCACGCAGTGAAGCCAGAGCGACTCTTCGATCTGGCTTTTGAGTGGCGTATCGTATATTGATTCCTCCCCGGGTTCGAGCTGACGCCCTTCCAGATAGGGGATAGACTGGTGCAGTATTCCAATATTTCCGACGGTGTCGATATAATGACAGACGGCCAGTGGGAGCCAGAGAAAATCATCCGAACAGCGTGTACGAACACCGTTACCGCAGGGGGGATGCCACCAGTGCTGCACATCACCTTCAATAAACTGTCTGGAGGCACAAAGCAAAATTTGTTCACGAAGTCGTTCCGGTGCGGAGTGGCTCAGCGCCAGCGTATCCTGAAGCTGATCGCGAAAACCAAACGCTCCACCCGACTGGTAATATCCACTACGGGCCAGAAGACGACAGGCTATCGTTTGATAGAGCAGCCATCCATTGATCATTACGTTAGCGGTGCTGTCCGGTGTCTTGACCTCGATTTTATCCAGCATGCTATGCCAGTATTGGTGAACGGCATCAAGTTCACGACGAACAATATCCTCATTCAGATAGTGACTGAGTAACGCCTGCGCCCGGTCAGAATTTTCCTCGCAGCCAAGGATAAAAATCATCGTCTTCTGATCGCCATCGATCAGGGTTACGACTGACTGTATTGCGCCGCATGGATCAAGACCTCCCCCCGTATTACCTGAAAGCCGGCGTATCTTCATGGCCGCCGGGTTTTGCAGAGAGCCATTACGGCCGATAAACTCTCGGCGGTCGCCCGTTAGTGAACAATGGGGGTCGTTGACGGCGAAAAAGGCGGTGCGTCCTTCTCCGTTAGCGCCGTAAAAGTTATTGGCCAAGATACCGCTATAGCCCGACATGCCTGCCGTATGCGTCACGATATGAGGGGCAGAACGCATGCGTGATTCGCCAAGTGTCCACTCCACATATCCTGTGACCGATAATTTTCGCATACGACCCGAATTGTTGCTGAGTGTCAGAACTGCCAGTTTCAGCGGTGCCTTTTCGGCGACAAAAATTGTCAACTCGCTGTCTATGCCGCTCTCACGGTGGGCAAACACGCTGTAGCCGAAACCATGTCGGGTCAGATAATCACCGTGCCCACGTACTGGCAAGGCGGCGGGCGACCAGAATTCTCCGCTCTCTTCATCACGAAGATAGAACGCTTCCCCACTGCGGTCGCTCACCGGATCGTTTTCCCAGGGCGTCAGGCGGTATTCATGGGCGTTTTCCCACCAGCTGTAGGCCTGTCCCGCTTCAGAGATAACGCTACCGAAACTGGCATTCGCCAGTACGTTTGACCACGGTGCAGGCGTCGGCTGGTTTTCTCTCAGGACAATCTGGTACTCCCGACCATCTTCAGAAAACCCACCCTGACCATTGAAGTGTTGCAGCCTATTGGTCTCCGGCGCCCAGTCCGCATGTTGATGACTCTCTGCCGGGGTAACCGGAACAAAGGGCCTGAGCGTTTTTTTTGTTGCGCGGATCCGCTGGTTAAGCTGCTCGTTAAGCCCGCCTGCACGATCGTCAAGATAAAGACAGGAAACACTCATCAGCAATTGCTTGTCTTCTGCCGACACATGCTCACCGTTACGAACAAAGATTCCACCCGATTTATCCAGCAGGCTCGCTTCCGACCCCGCATAGATTAAATCCATAATCTGTGTTTGTAGTACCTGCTGGTAGCCGCCTGGACTGTTAATGAGGATCACAAGATCCACTTCAAGCCCTTTCAGCCGCCAGTAGCGATGCGCCTGAATCAGCCTGGTCACGGAATCCATACTCTCATCGCTTGCAACGCTGAGCAGTACGATCGGCAGATCACCTGATATAGACAACCCCCACAGACCGGGTTGACCGCGCCTGTTACGGCTGATGACCTTACCTTCGGCACGTAATTCCGGACAAGGATAGAGCACGGCACTGGCGAGACGGTTAAACAAAGTGGCATCATCTTCACTGGCGTTTATCTGCCGTAACACTACCAGGCTGTGCGACCACGCCAGCTCAAAGACGCGCTCGGCGATAGGATTATCGCGGTATTTTTCCAGCAACATCAGGCTCTGTTGTCGGCTTTCGCTGATGCCATAAATAATGTCAATCGTTACAGGTACGCCGGGCTGTAAGGTCACAACCTGGCGTATCGCCAGAATGGGATCCAGCACAGCACCCGATGAATTGCTTAAAGGACCCTTTTCGTTGACTGCAGCGGCATTAGCAGGGCTTCTGCCTCGACCGATAAACCTTGCTCTGTCGGTTTCAAAGGACGTACCTGTGTCGGCATTGCCATGCACAACCATCGTGTGAAAAAGATACGGACTCGGTTCATCCGGCGAGCGCGGGCGTCGATGGCAAAGAAGAGCGTCCCGGCCAGGTTCAATTTCAGTTTCGATAAACAAATTGCTGAACGCCGGGTGCGCCTGATCGCTGACGTCCGGTGCCATCACCACTTCCGCATAGGTCGTTAATTCAAGCGTCCGGGGCAGGCGGCCACGGTGAACCAGAGTCACTCGCCGCAGTTCAATATCATCTTCAGGAGAAACCACAACCTGTGTTCTGATGTGAAGGCTACCAAAGGTGCGTCTGAATTCCGCCCCCGCATCGGTGAAGATCATTTCATCATTGCTGTGGGGGAGTTCCCCCATGGGCTGCCAGGTATTACTCCAGACTTCATTCGTTTGTGGATCACGGATATAACAGAACGATCCCCAATTATCGCGGGTCGTATCGCTGCGCCAACGGGTAAGGGAAATTGAATTCCAGCGGCTGTACCCGCCTCCGCTCGGGGTGATCATGAGATGATAATGCCCATTAGAAAGCAATTGTAACTCGGGCGTCGGGCTGTCCGGGCGGGTAAAGACACGCGGCTCATAGCGAGCCGGTTTAACTCTCCCCTCATGGGATTCAAAATGACGACGGGGGCTGTAGAGATCCACAGCATCCGGAACACGTTCCTGAAGCAGCAAGCTTGCCGACATGAACGCAGGGCTCGTCATAAATCGCTCAGTCATCGGAGCCCCAAGTAAAATATGCGCCAGCGCCTGAAATCCCATTCCTTGATGGTGCGCCATCCAGGACTGCACCACCGCGTACAGCTGCCCGGTCGCTAGCCGTGAGGGCGTATAGTCCAGCGCTTCATAAAATCCATATTCGCCACAGGCACCGCTCTGCTCCAGCCTGAGCAAGTTTTCACAGGCCTTTTGTGGCGAAACCATCAGCGCCAGGAGTGTAGCATAAGGCGCAACCACCATATCGTCGGCAAGTCCGCGACGAAGACCCAGGCCCGGTACACCAAAAGCCTGATACTGATAATTGCGCTGAACGTCAAAAGCATGATATCCGGACTCAGATACCCCCCACGGTACCCCCCGTTCCTTGCCCCAGTTAATTTGACGCCTCACGGCAGATTTACTCATTTCATCAAGCAAACTTCCATACCATATCGGCATAACCAGATTCGGCATCAGATATTCAAACATCGAGCCGCTCCAGGACATTAATGCAGTTTCGTGGTCGATGGTGGTGAACAGTCTTCCAAGCGCGTACCAGCTTTTTATCGGTAGCTGATTCGTCGCGATGGCGAGAAAACTGGTCAAACGGATTTCAGAGGGCAGAAGGTCGTAATGGCTTTTGTCGGCCGTATTTGTGTCACAGTTATATCCGACACTCAGCAGACTGGTGGCTTCGCTGTAGAGAAATGCAAAATCCATCCGTGCATGGTCACTCAACCGTTGTTCGAGTTCGCTGATCATCTCCAGCCGCAGTCGTGCATGAGTAATCACCGATGGCGGAGGTGTCCCGTCACCTGCACTGATGGCTCCCGCCAGCCAGTTCAGGGTCGGCAGAGTTTCGCTATCGTATGCCGGGGGCAACCACCCGAGCAGACAAGACCATTCGCGGCATAACTCAACCAGTTGATTATCAAGATGCGCGATCCATCGCACCACCACGTCACCTTCCTGCTGACACGAGGACGTAAGATGCTTACATTGCGCCTGCATATTTTTAAGTTCACTAAACAGCGCCCCCGGCGGTAACATTGTTGCGCTAACACACTGTTTGCGCAACGCTGTAAGCGTATCCGGTGCCCCCGGTCCCCAGTGTTTTTCCAAGAGTGACAACGTATCGTTTAGTCCAAAAAATATCCTTTCGCCGTTCAATATGGGTTCATTACGCATGCCTGACAGCCCTTGTCGCAGCGTCAGCAAATGGCCGGCCATATTGCCACTGTCAACGCTTGAGACGTATCGTGGGCTGAGCGGCGCAAGCGTGCGGGTGTCATACCAGTTATATAAATGACCGCGGTAGTGTTCCATCTTATCCAGCGAGTCAAGCGTGAGCATGATACGTTGCAACACAGCGCCGCCAGGTAGATAACCAAAGTCCCAGGCAGTCAGGTTAGCAAGCAGCGAGAGACCTATGTTGGTGGGTGAAGTGCGATGTGCAATCGTCGGCTGAGGGATTTCCTGATAATTGTCAGGGGGCAGCCAGTTCTCTTTCGCAGTTGCAAACGTCTCAAAAAAGGCCCAGATTTCCCGGCTTGTTTGTCGCAGTAACAGTGTCTGATCCTGGTCCGGCAAAAAGCCCTTACGCACAGATGGGCGGCTCAGCCAGCTCATCAAAAGAGGCGCCAGGCACCACGCGATGCCTGCGGGTAACGCAATCAATAGCAGCAGCGGAGCAAAAAAAGCCGTCAGTGCTGTGAGGCCCACGCCACAGACAACGTTAAGCCACATCGCGCGGTAAAAGCTAAAAACGGATCCCCTGACCTGCCCATCCTCCTGACTGTGGCTAACCCATTGGGTGAGATTGCGCTGGGTGACCCCAAGACGCCAGAGGGTCACGGCGATCGCATAGAGCGAGTAACCGGCTTCATGTGGCACTATCACAAACGTCAATCCGATACGTGAAACCCGCTTCAGCGCGCCGGTTGCGACCAGTATCAGATGTTTTCGCAGGGGACGGCGAAGCGGTTTATGAACGAAATCCCATGCCGTGCTTAAGGCTGCAGGCAGCAGCCAGATAAGGGTAAGCACACCAAGCCAGTACAGTGGATTGGGTACCCATAGCAGCGTGCTAAACAGTAACAGCAGGAATGACGGTGCCACCAGGGTGCGACGCAAATTATCAAACAACTTCCAGCGGGAAAGCATGGAGAGCGGATTTTTATCCCGGGTTCCGTCTGCTTTCCTGACCTGAAGTCTGAGCCAGTTAAGTAATTGCCAGTCCCCGCGGATCCAGCGTGTTCGTCGTGCAACGTCAGAGAGATAGTTATTGGGGTATTGTTCGTAGAGTAAGACTTCGCTAAGAAGCCCGGAACGGGCATAACAGCCTTCCAGCAGGTCATGGCTGAGAACCAGATTTTCCGGACAGGCGTTAACGGTGGACTGGACAAAAATATCCACATCATAAATACCTTTGCCAACAAATGATCCCTCATTAAAGAGATCCTGATAGATATCCGAGGACATCATCGAATAAGGGTTATTGCCCGGTACGCTGCTGCGCATGGCGGCATAACGCCCCTGGCCATTGCGGGGCATCTCTTCCGCCAGGCCTGGCTGCAAAATGCCGTACCCTTTGATGACTCGCTGACGCACTGGATCGTATTCCGGTTTGTTCAGCGGATGCGCCATCGTGCCCACCAGCTTATGTGCAGTGTCGCGTGGCAGGAGCGTGTCACTGTCCAGCGTAATAACGTATTTAATCCGTCCGGGTAACATCTGGGGGGAAAAATCTGCAACGCTTGAAAACTGTGTTCCCGGCTGTTGTAACCAGTTATTCAGCAGTGCAAGTTTACCCCTTTTGCGTTCATACCCCATCCATATCCCCTGCGAATCGTTCCATT
This sequence comes from Enterobacter sp. SORGH_AS_0287, assembly GCF_031453695.1. Taxonomy (NCBI): domain Bacteria; kingdom Pseudomonadati; phylum Pseudomonadota; class Gammaproteobacteria; order Enterobacterales; family Enterobacteriaceae; genus Enterobacter; species Enterobacter sp. SORGH_AS_0287. The sequence goes on along the minus strand of NZ_JAVIZW010000002.1, from coordinate 86,267 downwards.
CGGGCTGCCTGTGCAGTAAATAAAAGCGAGGTCGCCCCCCGGGATAGCGCCGATTGAGTCTTTGAGTTTCTGCAATCGCCTGGTTTAACAGCGCACTGTTTGTCGCATTATTTTCGGTGGCTGAATCTGCGAAATCTGTGAGAAGTGCAAAGCAGAGATGCTCATCCTGATTCCCCAGGTAACACACTTCAAGACGGGTAAGCAGCTTGCTAAGGCTTTCATGGCTTGTGAGCATGCAGGGGATCGCAACCATGGTCGCATACTCAATCGGAATGCCAGCAGAGAAGTCCATTCGCGGCAGTGGGATAGGGGTACGAAACCGTGTAGTTGCCTCGCTCAACAAATCGTTGACAAGCTGACTGACAGCAACAATCAGGGGGAGCGCAAGTGGTATCAGCAGCCAGTTCATCTCCTGTTGCGCCGTTTCATATAATACGGCAGCCGTCGCGGATGTGGTCAAAAGACTCATGCTACCGAGCCACGACAAAAGGGGCTGTTTGTTTAAATTCTGCCTCAGCCGTTTTAATACCGACCTATCAGGTGGCAGCAATTTTTCGAGGCGCAGCCGTCCCTCCCCCAGCAGAAAATAACCGACATGCCGTTGCGCAGGATCTGCAGTCGTTTCGCCTGACAGCGCAAGCACGCGGTCTGCGACTTCCGGTTCACTTAAGCGGCTATCCCTGGCCAGCGTCTCAATCACGTGACGATAATGGTCCCGGGTATCGAAGTGCATGCGAGGGTATATACCTGCAGGGTCGCGACGTAAGGTCTTCTCCACAACGCTAATATTCTCAGCGAAATCCGCCCAGTTTGTTTCACTCAACAAGCGTAAACCGGCAATACTGTTGCTGACAGAGAGCTGGCTGGCAGCGAGTTGCTGATTGAAGCGATGAATCAGGACTTCGGTTGTAACACCCTGTTCTGCAAGACGTTGGTCAACCCAACTCAGGGGAAGAGCCAGGGCGTTGCCATGCCCCTGCAGACGCCGAACCAGCTCTGCGACAAAAGCGCTGCTTAGCGGGGGGTGAGAACGCGCCATATCGGCGATAACCATGATTAAATTGGCGGGAGCGTTCTCCGCACATTCAAAAAGTTGTGTTATCCACGTATCTGCAAGATTCCTTTCCTGCTGGGCCTGAGCCACTTCGCAACTTACCCGCCGCAAATTTTCAATCATCGCCAGACGCAGCATGCCGGGTAATGCCCAGATCTCCCCTAACGTCAGCGGCGTCACCTGTTGATAGGCGGTAAGATAACAGGTCAGACTGGCAGTATCCCAGCGCCCGTCGCCATGGGCGATGGCCTCTGAGGCAACATCATAAATACGGAGACATTGATGTGGAGAGGACAGCGCCGGAAGGCCTTTACCGAAGCTTTTCGGCAGATGCTGGCGGACCATGCGAATCTGCTCTTCAATCAGGTAGTAATTGTCCAGCAGCCACTCCCCTGCTGGCATAATACTCGCTTTGTTACCCGCGTTGAGTGCGTAACAGCTTTGTGTAATCACAGCCTCATTGTCACTGAGTCGTTTAAGAAGGTAATAAGGGAGCTTGTCCGGAGAAAGCTTATGTGAGCGAGCAAGCTTTTGGCCAAAGCGCTCCATCTGGGGCGTCGAAAACAGCTCCGGACGTAAGCTGTTTTCGCCCCCTGGATCGTTCGCCGGGAATGGGGCATATTCGCTGTCGACAGAAAGAAGACGAAAGCGTTTGAGCCAGCCGACAGATTTTATTTTCATAAAGATGCTCTTATGCGACGTTAGCGCGCAGGAGCAGTTGCGAAATCAGATCAGAAACGTTCTCTCAGGATGGGCGTGAGGCATCGGGGATTTAACAGCTGCTGGTGAGAGTGATGATAGTAATTAACTCAGTATAGGCCATCTGTTTGAGTTACGACCTGAACGCCTGGGCTAGCGAGGTGCCACAAACAGGGCCTTGCATCCAGGACAGAGCAATGCCTGTTTTGAACGTATTCTGGAAATGGGGTGGGATGACTTTAATCCACATACGGGACAGGTGACATTTGACAAAAAGGTCCCCCTGAAGAACTTCATTGCGTAATCGGCAAAAGACATAATGTATTAACCTTTCAATGAATGTGCATCATCCTACCACAACTGTTTAAATTTCGAGCGTCATTATTTGTTCGCCACCGCATAGCGGATCGGCTGGGAATGCTCAACGCCCTGCGCTTCTTTAGTCGGTGTTGCAGCACAAATGGACTCCGCGATGTTACCGTCAATGGCGGGTGCTTTAAGATTGAGTAGTGGTGGGTTAACGCAGCCTTTTCCACTTTTAGGGCCGTCCGGGCGGAACGGATTAATGTAATCGGGCACATCATAAAAGGAACAAATTTCTTTATTGCAGAGCCCGGATGCCGGGTGCCTCCCGGTGAATTTGCCTCAGCCAGCAAACCCGCAAACGTTAGTATTGTGATGGCTGATTGCTCCGCCGCACAGGGGAATTCATCCGGGCAGCAAAATGGTTGTCCTCATTCTGCCCGCATAAAATAATTCACTACGATATGATTTGCACGATAATTACTTTTGTTAAGCCCTGCTTAAATAGACGAAATAAAATTAGCAGGCTTTAACTTATGATTCGAACACAAGATACTGCGCTCCGGGATGTTCAGGGTTTTCGCATGGAACTGACCCGATCTCTGGAGCATCTGACGATAACTTCGATTATTTATGCAGCTGTGTAATCAGGATAATATGTTGTTTGCAACAATATTCATTCTTTGACATATCCTCATTTGAGACAACTGAAAAGAAGGGGCCAACCTGTAGAACCCAGCCATAGAGTCAGCAGATGGCGCTATCTGTGCCCGGGATTGAGCTGAAGTAAACGCGCGTTCTCCAGTACGGCCTGACACGGAAGGGTAGGATTTTCGCTGTCACTCAGACTGGTTGCTTTAATGGGCCTTCAAGTACCTCGCTTTCACCATCATGGCAAATGTCGTCTCCCCGGGTTAAATGCCATACGCCAGTGAGCGTTTGACCCGTCTCCAGATCATATGTCGTGTCATTGGTATAATAGGCAACCTGCACAATACCGTTATGCTGGATCCAGTAGTAACCTTCTGTCATGTCCAAATCCTCTTCAGTTTTAAGGGAGTGTAGCGGATTTAACGCTCAGGACGTAAAAATTCGGGTGGCTGCACAATCAGTTATCTCCCCTCCAGCGACAACTCAGGCAGAGGGTTTGGCACGATACAAAGATATTAAAGGATGGATGATAAATACCAAAAAAAGACCAACGATGCGCTGTTGGTCAGGGTCATGCAGCTGTCTCTGCGATGTGGGAGAACCCCGACGACAATATAATTATTCTATCGAGAGCATTATCAAATGCTGAATATGAATATAGCTGTATAAGCAAAGACAAGCGAAGAACCACAGCCAGGATTTGTCCTAAAATATCTGTATTCTGCTTTATCAGGCGAATTCCGGGCCACTGCTCCCCTGCTGGCAGAACGTCGCCCTGGACTATCAAGGTTAACCCTATCCGAAAAAGCCGAAAAGAGCCGTAATCGACCTTAAAGATCAAGTACGCAGGCGAGATGCAGTTTTTATCGCTGCATATCACCTTCCCTCTTTCACGGCGCTTATACCTGCTCCTCTGTGTAACAGAAGCGGCCCGCACTTTTTTACCGGCTCTTCAGCAAAGGCAGAAGGTGATTTTCTGTAAGGGGGGCAAGTTTCAGGTGCTGAGGCTGGTCAGGCTGATACCAGATGACTTCTTCAATTTCTGCTGTCGGTTCAAAATCAGTTTTTTCTGTTGATATCGCGAAAATTTCGGCACATACCAGATGCCCGGGCTCATTTGCAGCGTGATCCCTGAAATGCCCCACCTTCACCAGTTCTTCAGGGGAAACAATAAAGTTCAGTTCTTCCTGAAGCTCACGCATAAGTGCCATTTCCGGAAGCTCACCGGCTTCCTGTTTCCCTCCTGGCTGCATGAAGTATGGCGTACCGCGTTTTCTGACCAGTAAACAACGTCCTTCGGCATCCGTAATAATGGCCGCAGCAATATGAATTTCACTTTGAGTTTTCACTACGCTTATATCCTTCAGATTAAGGTCATTCCCGGCTTAAAACTAACGACAGAATCTTCATCATTTCTGCGCGTCGTTAAGACAACATTACATCAGAATGGTCAGGTGAAATCACCTCAAAAGTCATCTCCCGTCACAGCGGATATCGTCCACGCACGTCCTTACTGTATGAAATGCAACCATAAAATGCACAAAGGCTGTAGCGTTAGGCCTTCGTTCAGCTGAACAGAAGCCGGACAAAGCCAGTGTCGTTAAATAAAATCAGCCCCTCATCACACACTCATCGTTCAGCAGGCAGCAGGGTTCAGCCAGAAATGAAAATTTTGTTTTTTTTCACTGATATAACCATGATGTTTTTACCTTAAGGCTGGCAAAATGCATTTCAACGTTAAAGCCTGATGCTAACAAACACGTATGGTCAGTGCGGGGCTATCTGATGATTTTTACCCCCTCCCCGGGAACGATGCTTAACCGTCGTGTCTGCGTGTCGTGATCCCCGTGTTTGCGATAATTACTGGACAGATGTCCGTCCCGGTCTGGATGACGATTTGCAAGCAGCCTGATGCAATAACGGAATTGCTGAAGCACAATGCAGGGTTACTTCTGTGATGCCCTTGTCAGGAAGCCACGCGAACGAGTCAATGGGCTAACGCTGCCTTTGACGACGATGGATGAAGGATATGACCCCCATTTTCTTCAGATGCCTGGGCCCCAAAGCGGTTTTAATTTGGCGAACAGTGCGGCCTGCCCTTAGTTGATATGCCACTTCTTAGCACAGACGCGAGTTATCTGAGCATTTCCGCTCCATTACTGGCAGGCAGTATATGCGGGTAGAGATGATCGGCATCTGATGATATCTGGCACAGTGTCTGAGGGTTAACGATTTACAACACAGAAGGTCCAGGCGACAGCCCTCGCTGACTCAACGATGAAAAGGGCTACTTGGCCTGAGATAAAACCGTAATGGCGGCCTCTTTAGCCCCTTCCCCACTACCAGCGATGATTCATGGCTGTCTGGCATCTTTCCCGGCAGTAATCACTTTTCGTCCTACGCAAACCCAACGCAGATAATCATAGATCCAGTTGAAGAGCATTGTATAGGGGAGAAAGAACAACACTAAGCCGATCTCGACAAAGAATGCCTCGACAATGGACAAATCAAGAATGTACATGGCAACCGGAAGTAACGCGACAATCAGTCCGGTCTCAAAGCCAACGGCATGCAGGGCTCGCATAACAAAAGTACGCCTAAAATGATATTTTTTTTGTAACTCATCAAAAATCTTATTAAAAATAAAATTCCACGTCGTAGCGGTGAGTGCCGAAATGACTGAAAGCGATCCTGATGTCAGGACCGAAACGTTCATAATCCAGGCCAGAGAAAAAGCAATAATGACGTTTGAAATGACTTCAAACAACACCGCATGAAATATTCTTTCTTTAACACTCTTATTTAGTTCAATTTCCATATACGTATCTACGCGTTTCAGTTGCGTTTATACTATCACTCACACTTCAATATTTCTTAAATCGTATGGCATTGTTGCCCGTGTACTTTATCCTGCCAACGCTAAATCTCATGGAATGGCAGTGACACGCACCATGTTACTGGCAACGGCCATCTGGCTATGTTTAAAGGGCAACGTTATGCCAAAAGACGTGTTCGCCGGCACAGGTACTTTTCTAAGTGCGGGACTGTCTACAGGATCCGCGCTCAGGAAACTCTCCGTGGTCACTAGATGTCATCTCGCTGAGATTCGTCAAACACCTGAGGGGCAGGACCAGGTTTTACCGGATAACGAGTAGATCCGAAAACCTTGTCGTATACCGGGGAGAAAGCATCTCGCGCTTCATCTGCCACGATGGGCGGGTCCCCTGGCCTGCAAAGTACAGTGTTCCTCTGCCGTCTCTGGTATTCAGTTGATCCATAACTGCCATTAACTTCTCGCTACCCGGACGCGGCGAGTTATCATCGAAAAGATTCAGCTGCGCGACACCCTGACTGAAAAAGTCACCCAGCATGACACCGGCTTTCTGATAGCGGTGCCCTTCCTTCCAGATTTTGTCCAGACATTTCACCGCAGCATGAATGATACCTCTGCTGTCCTGCGTTGGCGTAAGTAATTTTACAGAAGCGCTGTTACCATAATACAACTCGTTTAACGCAAACGGAGAGGTCTTCACAAAGACAGAAATGAAACGACAATACTGATGCTCTCCACGTAATTTCTCAGCCGCTCGCGCAGCATAGCTGCACACCGCCTGCCGCATTTCCTCGTAGTCAGTGATACGCTCACCAAAAGATCGTGAGCACACGATCTCCTGCTTCGTCGGAGCAAACTCTTCCAGTGCCAGGCAAGGCTCACCCCGGAGTTCGCGTACCGTTCGTTCCAGTACCACATTGAAATGTTTACGAATAGTCCAGGTACTTTGCTCAGCAAGATCCAGCGCCGTTTTGATGCCCATCGCATTGAGCTTTATACTGATCCGCCTGCCAACGCCCCAGACATCTTCCACCGGTACCAGGGCCAGCAGCCGGCGCTGGCGATCAACGTTTGAGAGATCCACAACTCCCCCAGTCTGCCGGTGCCATTTTTTGGCAGCATGATTGGCCAGCTTAGCTAACGTTTTTGTTTGCGCTATCCCGACACCGACCGTCAGGTGAGTATGCTTCAGCACCGTTGTGCGGATCTCTTTACCAAACTCGGTGAGGTCCCGACAGTTTCTTACGCCCGTCAGATCACAAAAAGCCTCGTCAATGCTGTAAATTTCGACGCGGGGACTCATTGCTTCCAGCGTCGTCATCACACGGTTCGACATATCAGCATACAGCTCATAGTTACTGCTGAAACAGACAACACCCACGCGCCTAAAGAGTTCCCTTTGCTTAAAGAACGGCTCCCCCATCTTTATACCGGCCGCTTTAGCCTCGGCCGATCTTGCAATAATACAACCATCATTATTGGACAGTACGACGACCGGACGTCCTCTCAGGTCTGGCCTGAAAACGGACTCGCATGATGCGTAAAATGAATTGACATCACAGAGCGCAAACACGGTCAGCTCGCCACTTTTACGATGAATGTCACGACACCAAACACATCGAGAGTATCCTCACTCCCCACCATGATCGGGCTGTAGGCGCTGTTCATTGGGATGAGTTGCACTGTTGGACGCAACTGAAGACGCTTTACCGTAAACTCGCCCTCCACTGCTGCGATTACGATGTCTCCGTGATCTGCTGTTCTGGCACTGTCCACGACCAGCAAATCACCATCGCTTATGCCTGCCTCAATCATCGAATCACCTGCAGCTTTAACAAAATACGTTGAGCTGGGATGTGACACCAGCAATTCATTGAGATCAATACGTTGTTCAACATAATCAGCCGCCGGGCTGGGAAATCCGCACGGCACCAGGTCGCTGAAAAGAGGAACAGCAATAATCTCGCGCAATTCTGCAGGCCTGTAAAACATCATTTTCGTCACCTGTATACTGTTTTTATATACAGTAGTTTCAATTCTGCATGCGCGCAATACGTGGGTTAAATGCTGTGTGTACAAAGCTTCACCGCTTCGCTTGTAAGTTTCTCTCCTGCTTCACATTATGAATTTTGTAAATTTCGCATTTACCACGCCATCTGATCAAAATGAAGTCAGGTTTACACGAGAACGTTTTTGAGGGCAGTTGATCACCTTTTAAATGGGCATCCCCTGCGAGGTACATTCCTCGGTCAGTCTGTGGGTGAAGTGCAGAAAACATGTGGGAGGCCGTACCCGGTCCGGGCAGCCTGTCGTCAGTGGTTGAGGTTAAGACAGCATGCATACATTTAAAATATCGCCTCTCGGATCGTCCTCCTGAGGTCAATGCCTGGAAGAAGAATGTCTCTGCCGGAAAAAGGAGATCACTTATTAATATTCCAGAATATCTGAACGTAAAAAGAACCATTATCATCCCAACATGATGAGTTATGAATAACAGGATTTCAGTATTTATTTGCTCAGGAAAAACGATATTGTCCGGATTATGTACAATTTGTTCCGGTTTAAGGCCTGAAGGAACGGCTTCACAGAAAAAGCATCATCACACAGAGTTGATAACACTCTATCACTGAAGTTGGGTTATTTATCCGCTCGCAACGGACGTGAATCTCGTTCCACTATAACGGCAAAGTCAAATACCATCAGTTAACACAAGAAATAATAGATTCGAATTTTAGTTACCCGGCTCTCCAGGTTAACAATGAAAGCAGTTGTAATTGTGTATTTTACTGATGTGGCCTGTATCAATTCGTGAAGAACCCGCTCGTGAATACCTATATAGTTTGCGTGGTTATGTATTCATTTACCTTTTGCAGGGTATCATCCATTTTTTTCGAGCAAATCAATCACCAGGAGCACATAATGAAACAACACCCGCCAGCTCAACTTTCACGACGAACAATACTGAAACAAACGTTTGTCATTTCTGCCCTGTCAGTCACAGGATTGGCAGCGTTATCTGTCCCTTCGGTCTCTTTTGCAACATCACTGAGCAAGGAAGAACGGGATAGTATGTCGCCAGACGCTGTGATCGACCATTTCAAGCAAGGTAACCTGCGATTCCGCGAAAATCGTCCGGCGAAACATGATTACCTGGCACAGAAGCGCAACAGTATTGCGGGTCAATATCCTACTGCCGTGATCCTTAGTTGCATTGATTCGCGCGCGCCAGCGGAAATTGTGCTGGATGCGGGGATCGGTGAAACATTTAATTCCCGCGTCGCGGGTAATATCAGTAATCGCGATATGCTGGGGAGCATGGAGTTTGCTTGTGCTATTGCGGGTGCGAAAGTGGTACTTGTCATGGGGCATACACGTTGTGGCGCGGTACGCGGGGCTATCGATAATGCCGAACTGGGTAACCTGACGGGCCTGCTGGATGAAATAAAACCCGCAATTGCGAAAACGGATTACAACGGAGAGCGTAAAGGGAGCAACTATGATTTTGTCGATGCGGTAGCCCGGAAAAATGTAGAACTGACCGTTGAAAATATACGCAAAAATAGCCCCATACTGAAACAACTGGAAGACCAGCAGAAAATTAAAATCGTTGGCAGTATGTATCATCTAACTGGCGGTAACGTTGAGTTTTTCGAAGTATAACAGCAGCATGTCGTATGTGAAAAACGCCTGTCATATATTAAGCGCCCTGAAAAATTGGCTCCCTGGCATGCCTGTCTGTTTCGGTAAATGCTGAGGTTTTCTCAACAATAAGACCGTTGGTTATCATGGCTTTTTAAGGGCTCCCCCCCTTGTCTCACATGCGACCAGGAGCTACGCCTGGACACAAATTCTCCGCGCTGTCGGCTGTGAGATCGTTCGTTAAGAAAGTACTTTCAGGTATAACCCGACCGGAACGCGTGAACGGCAGCAGCTCCTGCTCTCTGAAGATACGTTGATGATACCCCTGATCCGCAGCATAAGGACCTGCGGGGCACTGGGTATCCGGTATCAGCAAGACCTAACGGACAGCTCAGCAGACGGGTTTCTGAATTCACGCTCAGTATGGGGGGCCCGATCTGCCTGGGGCTTAACTCACGCTGAAAGCACATTTCGGTACGTATGCCATACGGTACGGTTACCGTTGCTGTGAAACCCCAGGGCGTTGTTCAAATGGCCTGCGTCGTCCGATGAAGGTGCAGGTTTTTTACCGTACCAACCGATTGGACCGGCAGCCAACGCGAGTAATTCCACGCGTTGTCGGGGATGTCACGGGGAAGCGACGCTGGAAGACGCGCTCAATATGCTGAAATCAGGGCGTTGTTGAACACACGTCTGGCTCCGGCCCGGACTGTAAAAGGGCGCGACAGGATGCCGGCGGTCAGTCTGCACATTTTAGTTTATTGATTTGCTGTCATCACAACTGCGGCAGAAGGGATTGCATATGTCGCGGGATAAATGGGAGCCCACGGTCATCTAATGTGCACACTCCTTTTTGATTTCATCTTCAATGACATTATCTGCTGCATGCTCAACGAGATGTTTGAATTTCCGTTTAAGCTCAATGCCAGAGGGAGTACAGCTTTCAGCATTAGCGATATCGACAGCTGCACTGTAGGCATTATAGCAACGATTCGCATCCACAACATGGATGGTACATTCCTTGAAGTAACTATAGGTAAAATCAGGGTGCAGTCTCATGTCCTTTATTTCAGGATTGTTTTTAATTGTTTCTATTATTTTCGGTAAGGCGATGTAATCCAGAATACCTACAAACAGAACCATGCAACCGATCATAACCTTGAATGACATAAGATTACGCTTAAAAAACGTCATTTGTGCAACCACCCTGATTTTCTTATCGTTCATCTCTGTTTTATTCATGCTATTAAAAACGGGGAGTTTCTCCATAACATTCAGCCGCGCTACGTTGAATTCATCAAAAGTGACAGTGTGCAACACGGGTCTTTCGTTCCAACTGAATGTTCAGTCACTTCAAATGTTCATTTAGTGCAACAGACCGGCACACGGATACTCAGAAAGAACCCCCAGTAAAAGCCCCTAATCCACTCACCCGCGCACAATAACCATAAATGAAGTTACCGTCTCTTTAAATTTTAATTTTTCGTCTGCAGAAATGGGGGAATGTTACCCTGTGGGGATAAATAGTGGCCATGTGTTTGTTGTTAATATGCGCAACATTTGTGTAAATTGTAAATCTGGCTCTATTGGCTTAAGAGTCCTCAAGCAGAAGCGTGAAGCAAGAGATCAGTTTGATAACTCACTTTTTGACGTGACGGCTTGTCTTGCCCCCAAACTCCCAGTGTATTATCGAGCACATACGGGATCACTGGCTCTCTGCATGAAACCGCAGCCACATCAGATAGATTTATTTAACCGGATAGTCGCAAGCGAAATACATACAGACAGACTGTATTGATGCTTCGCGCTTATCTCTTACGTGAGCATCTGAAGTCTGTCGTCTGCCATTTGCTATCTCACACATAGTGAGTCATTGTGCACGATATACTGCCGGGGTAGCGCGTCGTTCATTGCAGTTCCTCCGCACCCACACGGAAGTAACGTTGCCGCTAAATGGCGTCAAAATGAGCAAAAGATTACAATCTTATTCCTTGAGACATCCCCCTGCATGCGATTTCATTGCCGGTGCTGCCCACGAGGGAAACCAGCTTATCGGGAAAACATGGTTACCGAAGATTTAAATGCCTCAGGTTGTAAAGTATAAAGCAATACGGAACCGACACGATCAAAAAAACCACCTCTGAATGCTGTTTTACGATGTGAATGAGGACTGTTTACATTTACTTTTATGTTGCAATTATACGAAACCTGATGAACCGGTACCTGGACCTGACTAATCCGGTACGTACTGCACGATCCTCTCGGCCTTAGTTTTTAGGCGTTGACCTCTCGTTTATATCAATCCTGTAAATTGTCTCTTATCATGAAGCAGAACATGTCTCGTTAATAGGGAACGTAGAATGAAAAAAGTTATGTGTTGTGTTGGCTTGCTGTTTTCTTGTTCAGCAATGGCCTCAAATATTGCTGATGAAATTATTATCGAAGCAACACCGGCTTCTGAAGGGACCGTCGTTGTATACGGAAAAGCTCAATATCAAAAGACTTTTGATATTGTGGTTACGTCGAAAAGCAAAACACCACTCAATCTGGTAAAGAAAAATGGCTGCTACAAAGCTTTTGACACAAAGAACAATGAATTTAATGCAAGAACAATTCACTTATCTCTGCTTGGAGAGTTGACTAACGGGGCTGCTAAGGAAGGTTCAGTTACCTTCGTCAGTGATACCGATTCTGTGTATGGCGCGCAATTTGTTAAGTGGGACGCACAGTGTGGTAACTCTGACTAACCCCAGAACGTCATCCATGAATGATATTTGAATCTTTCTTCACAAGCCATTCTCTGACCTTGATATTTTACAGTTTAGAGGGTGGTGAGTTACGCAAACAGCAAACGAACCGAAACATATATTGTTCTCATTAAACTCTTGTCATATCAGCCATTTTCAATGATGCTATGAATTCGTCTGATACTGGCTTACAAGTCAGGATCTGTACAGATCGCATGAACTGATGGACAGAAAGAACATGTACTTCTCGCGAGCGTTCGTATCCTGAATACTCTTCTGTCCCTTTCATAAGGGTTACAACTATCATAAAGGGCAGCTGGCGATAGCATTCAGCATGGCACATAACGAATGACCTGCGTTGTGTCATGATAAGCGTGCGGAACAGATATCATAGGGTGGAAGTATGTTTATACGATGGACAGTAATTTTTTCGCTTGGTCTGCTGGCAGGCTGCGTTGATTTAGGTAAAGTTGGTTTACATCCACAACTTAAACAATTCTGGTTTTCGGCCAATATGGACAGTACTTACCGTTGCCTCGACGGTGAAGCCATGATCAATGGCTTGCGTCTTGAAGAGGATGATCCGCTCCCTGGTGGCAGCAGACGATTTAATCTGGAAGACAGGGATAGCCTAGTGGTGGCGTGGCTGGATATGACCCCTTTCGGTCAGTCAACGCATAAACAAACTTCGGTCGACCTTTTCTATGGCCGTAATGATCCGCAAACCGAGCAGCAGTTGATGGCGATGATGACTCAATGTAAAAAAACGCTGGATTGATTCACATACATCGCACTCTTTTAAGCTTTCTGAAATTTGCAGGGAATAACGCCATTAAGAGTGACACAGTAACAATACAATTTAACGACGGTTACTGCGTTTTCGCTGAGTGACATTACAGAATGTCCAGGCGAAAAATAATTTACCCAAACCAAGCTTTGCAAATTAACGAGAAAGATATCAGCCCCATTTCAAATAAGCCACAGTCATTTTTCTTGCTCCATCGTTACAGATAATTAATACACGCATGTCTTTTAAAATACGGGAACCCCTCTCGACGCTAAAAATAGCCACTCTCTGAAACCCCTTCAAAAAGGATGCTCCACACCATTCTTGATCATGCTGCAAAGGACGACTAAAATTAGCATAGCAAAGTTTTTAAGGGTAACAAAACGAGATGAAAGACAGTATCAGGCTATATATATTATCCTGGATTGAAAATAATAATTTTTCGATCTTACATATCGATGATCTTGTTAATGAAGTAGGTTATAGCAGAAGGACCATTGAAACATGGTTCAGGGAAAAATATAAAATGCCTCTCGGAGAATACATTCTGCGGCGGAGGTTAAGTCTGGCCGCAATTATGCTAAAAATGACATCTATTCCGGTTACGGATGTCGCTTATCTTTTGCACTATCATAGCAGTCAGGGTTTTTCCAGGGCATTTAAAAAATTGCTGGGGCTAACCCCCACTGAGTACAGGAGTGTTAAAGAATGGAACTTTGATATATTACAACCCTCTTTTTTATTAGAGGACTTTAAAATATCCGACATAACAGTATGTGAGTTAAATGAATCATTTACCTATGACAATGAGATTCTGGAACATGATCATCTTTTTGATACTTCAGTATATGATATTACAAAAAAAATAAAACAACTATTGATTGAAAATCACCCAAAAATTCACCAGCTCGCCCTTCTGCCTCGCCGCCCAGAACTGCTGGGGAAAAGCAGATCATATTTGGTGGAGGTTCAAATTTTCTACTCAGGAAATAGCAATAAAGCAGGAAACCTACAACGTCTATCCATTACAGGAAAAATTGCAAAAATGCGATTTGAGGGTTCCTGGGAAAGTTATAGCGCCTATAACAAAATTGCCTTTGTCAGGACAATGGTTAAGCATCGCTTAACGTTACGCGATGGAATACATGTAATGAAGTTTATCTCTTATAGCCCGAGCCATGTGAGCTTTGACATTTTCATTCCCATCTTATAACTCAGCCTGCCTCAGGAAAAAACTGACGTTGACCTCATTTTTCCCACAATACGACTCAATCCCTCAGTGCCTACGATTTTACCAATTAGTGAATAACTGTATGACGTTTTGAATGTCTCGTAAAAAAGCACTAATGTTTTATGGCCATAGAGCATGATATCGCCCCTGTGAATGATACCCGGGCTGCTGCTGGAAACGGGTAAGGTTTTAGAGAAATCACCAAATTTCTAATTTCCATTTAGTTCTTCCATTATCATCGTGAACGGCAGTTTGTCGAAAAATGCCCTCGCAGTAGGATTTTTTTCGAGACTAACCTGGAACGTTTTGTTATTGATGCGCATATAAACTTTCATCGTATTTCCTTCATCAGATTGCGCTGCCGCATCGGCAAATGCGGAGAAAGCACTCATGACAGAAAAGGTAAGTGAAAACAGAAATTTAATTTTCATAAAAGGCACTGTGAGCAGATTACGCGACATTTATTAAACATAGTCTGGCAGAGGATATCATTGCAATACCTCGTTCGGTTGTAAGACACTCTCACGCAGTAAAAGTATGGTCATAGATTAAGTTGGAGTGGCCACACAACAGTTGACAAATCCTGTCCTCACGACGAGGCCTGTTCGAAGGCCTCCGGACGGATGCCGCAATGAGCTGTTACCTGCCCCAGTGCTATAACGCGCAAGCGCTTTCGAAGGGTAACCTTTTTCGATGCAACAAACGTAGAAGATGCAAGGCAAACAAAATTTCGTGGCCCGTTAGCTCGTCCTTAGCGTATATATCAAGCTATTCTGGTTCCGATAAGCTTTCCTTCCCTGTGCTCAATCCAGTTAATAAGGTCTGCAATTTGCGTATCTGAAAACACCGCAATACCATGCTCTGAAAGTAGCGATGCCGCAACCCCCATACCCACCGTTTGTATTCCGCTAAAAGAACCATCATAAATAATATGACTACCACAAGTGGGACTGCCATCGGTTAATAGCGCAGCAGTACACCCCGCCTCCTGCGCTGTACGCAATGCCAACCAGGCAGCAAGCTGGTAGTGCTCCGTAACATCTTGTCCGGTAACGTCATATATTCTGGCTCTTCCATGCATGACATCTTTACCATCAGCAAACATAATTTCCGCCGGGGGGCGTGGTACAGGCAAACCTGCAGCCAGCTCCGGGCAGTGAATCACCAGTCTTTGTTCTTCGTGCCAGCGAGAAAGCTGAGCAATCATATGGGCTTTCTCTCGCCCGTTATAACGGACTTTGAAACCCATCAGGCAAGCACTGACCAGAATTTTATTTAGCATGACTACCTAATAGCGGAGATAAAGTGGTAGCAGGATTGTAGCATTTCCACTGCAAAATAAATCTGTTGAACCATAAGTGAGTATTTGATGTATCCCTCCATTTTGAAGATAACCTATTAAACTGTCCTGACGGCGTTGTATCGCGAAAGTTTCATGTAGGGGTGAAGGCCAGGCTGGAGTTAAGCGTGTAAACTGACCACAGGCGTCTTTCGAATGTCGTCCTGGGAAACAGCGCTTCACAGGGGCGTTTTAGCAATGATTCTTACTCCTGCAGATAACAGTCACTACCGAAAAACCCTGACTAAGCCGAGGAGTGTGACTGTCTGTCCCAGACAGCATCCTCTCTTATCTCTGGCATCATGTTTTATCGCGTTTTGATAAGGGTTAACCTTCCCGATAAGGTGAATAAAAAAAAGGGCCGCATGAGCGGCCCGAAATTTAGTGTCTAAAAGGGTTTTTGTTTTACAGTAAAGCGATAACTAAAACCTTTAATTTCCTCAGCACCTAACCACTGTGCTCCATTAAACAATACATGCATCCGACCATCTTTAATATAATACTGATAGATTGGCTCATTTGTGCCCGGTTGATTATATTCAGTCAGCCTAAATTTGGACTTCAGCGCCTGCTCGATCAACGATGGAGCGTAATTTTTAAACTTATCGCGTACCCGTTGTCGAAAGTCTTCTTCCGAAGAGTAATCAGAACGATGACTAACTTCGGCCACGAGGCTTGCCATATGGTCAATGACAGCTTTCACTACCGGAGTTTGCCGGTTCATTATTTCTGTCAGCTGGTCCGTATTATTAACGGTTTCCCCGCGTGCTTGTAAGGGTGAAGAAAGCGAAGCCACAAGCCAGGCTGCACAAGCCTGAACAAGCATGGTTTTGTCAGCGGTTGACACAAACCGGAAACCATCATCCATCTCTGCCAGTTTCTGGATATCCACGCCGCGTTCAGAAAACCAGCCGCGAAATTGGTCAGGACTAAGACGCCCCTCTGCGACTTCGCAGATCTTATCCATAACAGGAGCATTCCATTTGCTGGCAAAAACCGGGACTTCTCGGGCAATAACATCTTGCATTACCGGAAGTGAGGCAATATGAATGCCGTTTTTCTCCTCTGATTTTTTTGGGGTATCATCACATCCGAACAAAAATAGCGCGCTACATATTACTGGAATAAAGAATTTCATGTACGTCCCTACCTACCACTGGAAACCAATACCAACTGAACCGCCAAAATCGCTTTCTGTATTACCGCTGGCCTGCAGTTTTGTAATCCATCGTCCATTTTCAGAAATATGGGAGAGCCCAACAGCTATAGCAGAGGCATTGCCATAACTACTCACTGCCGCACCAAGAAGACTGGAATCCGGCTGATACGCCTGAGGTATCCCCGAAAGTGCCATGGCGGAGGCTATTCCGGCAGTAAGTTTATTTTCAACGCGCTCAATACGTTTATTTACCTTGTTAATCTCATGGTTCGTATAATTTTGCAGACTGGCAAAACCATCATTCATCTGCCCCACAGTAACGACATCAGAATTGTTCACACCACGGGCCACGTTGGTGATCCGCCGCTGATTAGTCGAAGAACCAACAGAAACCGTATTTTCTTCACTGGCGACAGAATCACTTCCCAGGGCCACCGCATTTTTCGCTGTAGCGTTGCTGCCATTGCCCAGCGCAAGTGACTGGCTCCCTTTGGCACTGCTACCATTTCCTAATGCAACGCTCTGCTCCCCCTGACTGGATGCACTGGAGCCTATTGCGACACCTGAAGTGCTCCCGGCACTGGCATTTGCCCCAAGTGCGATGGCGTCTTTACCATCGGCTTTCGGCTTTGATGCTGTATCTGAATTCATCGCTACCATTGAAGCGCTCCCCATTTCGACCTTGATGCTTTTAAGCTGCGCGACAGTTGCGGCATCATCATCGCTTATACCGTCACTCACACCGCTTATGCGACGGTTACCATCAGTGCCGTCCACAGAAACGGTCTTGCCGCCACTGTTGTGGGCTATCTCAACGACCGCATCCGACTTTTCTTGCTGCACCAGACCAGACTTTCCACTTATTACACCCACGACACTGTCTGAAAGTTGATTAATATCAGTGGTGTTTTTAGCGACCTGCGCGTTTATTTCATGAAGCTGGCTGCCATTCACCGCATCTGTGCTCGTGGCGCTCACTTCGCCATTAGCCACACCGGTAACCACCCGAGAACCTGCATTGCCCGCCACATTCAGAAGCTTGCCACCACTGTTACTTGCAATGGTAATAATGTCGCCCCCGGCCCCCAGTTGAACAAGACCATGGCTACCGGACATCAATCCATTAATAACATTACTGTTGTCAGTCACAGCCCCATCGAGGACATTGAGCGCATCACTCACGGTATGTTTGTTCTGACCCTGAACGGTAAATGTCGGTGCGATAAATCGGAAACCGCTGTTTCGCCGTGTATCATCACCGATATCGACTGACGATCCCCCCCCTAAAGCTTCCGCCAGTTGATTCATATGGGTATAACTCTGGAAAAGCTGGCTGCCAGTTACCGCCTCACTGCTGCCGGCGGCCAGGTTTGCATCCTTCACCCCGCTTAACGTACGCGCCCCGTCCGTGCCCGCCAGGCTGACCGACCGTCCCCCGCTGGCTGCGGCCACGGTGATCGCCCCGCTCGCCTCGTCCTGGCGCACCAGGCCCGTGGTACCGCTGTTCAGGCTGAGCTGCAGATCACCAATGTCCCGGGTGTTGCCCGTCACTGTCGTGTCCAGCGCCCGCAACGCATCACTCACGGTGTTCTGGCTGGTCCCCTGTACGGTGAAGGCCGGTGCCGTGAAGCTGCCGTCCGCATTCACCGCGGCCCCGCCTCCCAGGCTGGTCGCCAGCCCGCGTAGCTGCCCTCCCTGCTGCGCCAGCGTCGTCCCCTGGGCGGCAATGGTCGCGGTGTTGGCACCGATGGCCGTCCTGTTCGCGGCAATGTCGGCGGTATTCACGCCAATGGCATCGGCACTGGCCTTGACGGCGGTATTGGTGGCGAACAGCTGGCTGCCGGTCACCGCCTCACTGCTGCCGGCGGCCAGGTTTGCATCCTTCACCCCGCTTACCGTGCGCGTCCCGTCCGTGCCCGCCAGGCTGACCGACCGCCCCCCGCTGGCTGCGGCCACGGTGATCGCCCCGCTCGCCTCGTCCTGGCGCACCAGACCCGTGGTACCGCTGTTCAGGCTGAGCTGCAGATCACCAATGTCCCGGGTGTTGCCCGTCACTGTCGTGTCCAGCGCCCGCAGCGCATCACTCACGGTGTTCTGGCTGGTCCCCTGTACGGTGAAAGCCGGTGCCGAGAAGCTGCCGTCCGCATTCACCGCGGCCCCGCCTCCCAGGCTGGTCGCCAGTCCGCGGAGCTGCCCTTCCTGCTGCGCCAGTGTCGTGCCCTGGGCAGCAATGGTCGCGGTGTTGGTACCGATGGCCGTCCTGTTCGCGGCAATGTCGGCGGTATTCACGCCAATGGCATCGGCACTGGCCTTGACGGCGGTATTGGTGGCGAACAGCTGGCTGCCGGTCACCGCCTCACTGCTGCCGGCGGCCAGGTTTGCATCCTTCACCCCGCTTACCGTGCGCGTCCCGTCCGTGCCCGCCAGGCTGACCGACCGCCCCCCGCTGGCTGCGGCCACGGTGATCGCCCCGCTCGCCTCGTCCTGGCGCACCAGACCCGTGGTACCGCTGTTCAGGCTGAGCTGCAGATCACCAATGTCCCGGGTGTTGCCCGTCACTGTCGTGTCCAGCGCCCGCAGCGCATCACTCACGGTGTTCTGGCTGGTCCCCTGTACGGTGAAAGCCGGTGCCGAGAAGCTGCCGTCCGCATTCACCGCGGCCCCGCCTCCCAGACTGGTCGCCAGTCCGCGGAGCTGCCCTTCCTGCTGCGCCAGTGTCGTGCCCTGGGCAGCAATGGTCGCGGTGTTGGTACCGATGGCCGTCCTGTTCGCGGCAATGTCAGCGGTATTCAGGCCGATCGTCGATTGATTCGCGGCAATCGCTGCGGTATTGGTGCTTATCGCCGACTTGCTGGCGGTAATATCTTTGGTGTTGCCGGACATCGATGTGTCCAGCGCCCGCAGCGCATCACTTACGGTGCTCTGGCTGGTCCCCTGTACGGTGAAGGCCGGTGCCTTAAAACTGCCGTCCGCATTCACCGCGGCCCCGCCCCCCAGGCTGGTCGCCAGCCCGCGGAGCTGGCCCCCCTGCTGCGTCAGCGTCATGCCCTGAGCGGCAATGGTCGCGGTGTTGGTACCGATGGCCGTCCTGTTCGCGGCAATGTCAGCGGTATTCAGGCCGATCGCCGATTGATTCGCGGCAATCGCTGCGGTATTAGTGCTTATCGCCGACTTGCTGGCGGTAATATCTTTGGTGTTGCCGGACACCGATGTGTCCAGCGCCCGCAGCGCATCACTCACGGTACTCTGGCTGCCCCCCTGTACGGTGAAGACAGGCGACTTAAAGCTGCCGTCTGCATTCACCGCGGCCCCGCCCCCCAGGCTGGTCGCCAGCCCGCGGAGCTGCCCTCCCTGCTGCGCCAGCGTCGTGCCCTGGGCGGCAATGGTCGCGGTGTTAGTACCGATGGCCGTCCTGTTCGCAGCAATGTCGGCGGTATTCACGCCAATGGCATCGGCGCTGGCTTTGACGGCGGTATTGGTGGCGAACAGCTGGCTGCCGGTCACTGCCTCTGTGCTGCCTGCCTTCAAAACACCATCTGCCACGTTGGTAATTTTACGTTCTGCTCCTTGCGAGCCCACAGAAACTGTATTGGCAACATCTGCGACAGAACCAGCTCCCAGCGCCACGGCATTTTTCGCGCCGTTTTTTATAACGGCACCATCCCCCAGCGCTACTGAACTATCAGCTTCAGTACCAATCTTTACGTTGTGACCAACCCCTACCGCCATTGCAGAATCGACATAAGTGGACTCATCTCTGTTAAAATCGGTGTCAGTTTTTCCAGCCTGTGTGGCCGCACTACCAATAGCAATTGAGCCCTGTTTCCCAGCGTAGGCCGAATAACCCATTGCTACAGCACCGTTTCCATCCGCAGTAGAACTTGCACCATAGCTAAGTGCTCCCATTCCTCTTGAGGCTGACCATGCACCTAAAGCCATAGCACTTACCGAATCGGCAGCGACATAGGCACCAGGTCCAAGTGCCAGAGCGGTGCGTGACAAAGTGGTAGCAACTTGACCAATAGCCATACTGCCCACCAAGTTGGCAACAGTATATTCGCCAATGGCCATTGATCCTGAACCTGAAGTACTATGGTTGCCTATATTTAAACCTCTTAAAGCAGTCGGTTGGGGCAGAGTTTTGTCATATCCAAACCCCAATCCCGTGCGTCGTTCTGCAGCATTCGTCAATACATTCCAGGTTCCTTCGATGGCCGCTTCATTACCTAATTTAATATCTGCATCTTCAGCAGCAATTACTGCATCAGAACAGATTGTAAGTGTCATTAGCAGCAGCACGCTCTTGCTTGCTTTTGATTTACCTTTAGCAAACTCAAAAACAGCAATAAATGACTGCGTTACTTCACTCCATATTACCTTATAAGTTTTATTCATTTTACCTTCCTAGCTTTGACTAAACAATTTGCTGCTCTAAAACTTCCATGCATAATTCATAGCAGTGACGGCATGCTTATGCCGAAATGTTTCTTATTATTCAAGTTAAATAACGGCAGAAAGGTGGATGTATTCAAACCACTGTTAATTTAAAATTAGCATTTTAAAATCTGACAGCAGCATCAAGATTCTTCTCCCCACCCAGCCCTCTTTTATAAAATTACTCTCCCGGCCTTCTGTAGTGAGAACATAAGATAAAAAAAATAAACAATTTGAACTTGAGTGGCTTTATTGAATCCATATAAACCCATTTTTTTTGACAGAGTACAGAGCCTGCCGCTAATTGTTTTCTCAGATGAATTAAGCTGTTTAGCCAATTCACGACTGGATACCCCCCTCATAAGATGAATGATTATATCCCAATCGGAAGCCTTGACTTTTCCCTGTTCAACTCTCATTACTCCTGACGAAGTTAATAAGCATTTTCTTATTGTTTTTATAAATCTAAGCAACTCCATCTTACCAGGCAGGATAAAAATCCCGCATGCGTAAAAGACACGAATACGAGACAACCATTGCACTGGTTCAATGAAAATCGACACACATCTTTTCTTCATAATTTCTTTCAGAACTCTGAGCAAGAGATCCTTGCATCCTATATTAAGCACTACAACCGCTTCATCAAAATAATTATCTTCATGTCCTTGAGCGATCATTAATCCTGATTCAGGTGTCACAACCACACAGTTCGTGACATCTAAAAATGCTGCACCATAGAAATGATTATCACTGACAACAACCATTTTCATTTATCTCTGCCCCTTCGATATACAAATATGACACATCAATGACTGCCTGGTTTTAGTTATGCTAGCTTCAAATCATTAATTTAAGAAAATGAAAAAACCATCAACCATAAAAAATGAGAATCTGAAATATCCGTTACGAGAGAAATGAATGAAACAAATATTTAACATTTCCGTTCACTTTATCACCACTAGTGATACATAATCGGTTAAGAATCTTAACAAAATTACTTAAACCGTCTATTTTTCATGAAGTTACGATAACCCTTGCGTAAGTATTTTCCTACGATTAATCTGAATGTTGATGCTAATCAAAACTCTATTTTCAACTTCATAGTTCGGGGTTAACATGAATATTAAAGCGGGTGGACATGAAACTCAGGTTACCTTTTACAAAATAGAAGAGGAAATCCTCTTCTTTCCAGCCGAACACAGGCTATACAATGAAATAAGCGGGGTGTCGGTGACGTTGTTAACGACAGCATCCGAATGCCTTCAGGTTCTGATTGACGATCAAGGTAAAATAGTTTCAAGAGAAGAAATTAAGGAACGGGTATGGGGAAAAAGAGGAGTGATTGTAAGTTGTAATACGTTCTATCAAACCATGCTCAACCTCAGAAGAGGTCTAGAGAAAGCAGGTGCGCGAAATCACATTATATCCACTTACTATGGTAAAGGGGTATCTGTTGAAAATCACATTAATATTGTTCCAGGGGAAGGCCATCTCGAACATTGCTTAAGTGCGTCATCTGATGAAACTGAGTTAATTACACACGTGACAAATGATGTCCAGCAACGTAGTACTGAACTTCAACATGAACCAACGGTAAACAACATTAATTTTTTTAATTTTATACAACACCCTTTAGTCTTGTTTTTGGGAAACCTTGTCTTTATCATGTCTTCTATACAAATATTTTATACTGGAAAACATTTACACCAAGAGAACTATTTTAGTCACTACTCCAGGTCAGATATGAAAGTGAAAAACTGTGACGTATTTATTGATGAGGCGAAACTCGATAAAAATGAGCTTAACCGTTTTCTCATCCAGAATGAACTTGATTGCAAGGATGATGAGAGGTTGTTTTTCTCATCTATTTATCCAGTACAACGAATGTCCATAATTCGTTGCAATGGAGACTTTTCTCAGGAGGACATGTGCGAGTCAGATTATTACCTGAATTAAAAAAAATATTACAAATCTCAGCAATATCAATGTTCGCTATTTTTCTTGGGCTTTCATTCTATAACTGGTTGAAATGGAGGGAGCTTCACTCAGCTCCTTCGTCGTGTGAAGCGGTTATAAATGTACATAAGGACAGGCAGCAGCTCTCTATTCGGTTGAAATATGCATTTCTTCAAGAGGAAGGGTCTGCAACATTATCCGGTATACTGCTAAATGATGGTGAAGCTGCCGCACAAGTTAGTCGCCAGATTTTCTTTAACTATAAGCATGTTAATGAAGCCGTTTACCTGGAAAATCAAAAAACCGCAATATCTATGCAGGACACGGCAGGTTACGATGGGTTAAGAAAATTGCTTCCCGCCTTCTATATGAAATCAGGGGAACGTACCAGTTTTCTGATATACCCACAAAATCCGGATGGATATGTCTTTGTCAAAGACTTTATCCCCGCATTCTATTGCGCTAAGCAATAACAACTAAGACATAAACTTGTTGATACAGAGATCATAGTCAGACAGGAAGTGCGGCTAATTTAATGAAAGAAACAATAAACGTTATAACAAAATGGCCGGCGCGGAAGTACAGCACAGGGCTGGCGCACCAGCTCTATGAAGTTTTCTTTCTCGAACGAAAAGCCGCTACTTTCATGCGATTGCCACAGGTTGCCATGCTGCACCAGCGTCGGCGATGGGATTTACTTAGGTCGTGAAAAAGCAGAATACAGTCAGGAGCCTCGCATTTGCGAACGAATTCGAACTTATCGCTGATAACCAGACTGATTAAAGCATCGGCAATCGGCCAGAGAAGACCAGACGGGTTTCCGGCACTTTGATAAATGGCAATGCGGAATTGTTGCTTGTTGCCGTCCCATTCAAGTTTCCTGAGAGGGCGACCCACTTCAAGCACTCGATTGATTACACTCAGATCTACCGGAACCCTGTTCATGGCAGCATTCACAACGTTTCTTGCAGTGTCGCGAAGTTCACGCGCCTCAGTAAGCAATCCGCCGGGAAGTTGCTGCTCCTCAATGTCAGCCAACAGCCCGACTCTTATCAACCAGCCTGTGACGCTTTGATCATCGATAAAACAGTCATGGCGTTTACCATCCACAACATATTCGCTGTTGATGAAATCGAGGGCCAGATTATCACCCACTAACGGGGCACCGGAAAAAGCGTTTTCAGAACTCATGATGTTATGTAACCCAAAAATATTTACTTGTCAGGTTACCAAAAAGCCATGTAACCCTCAAACTAACTTATAAATGGTTACTTGAGGTTATCATGACGGCTTCTACATCAATCTCCGCTGCGGCACTTTCAGCTTCTTTGCGTGACGGCACTGTCATCAATCATGTTCATTACCGCTATGAACAGGTAGATAACGTGAAGATTTTCTACCGGGAAGCCGGTAATCCAGAAGCGCCCACATTATTGCTGCTTCACGGCTTTGCGGCCTCATCATTCATGTTCCGCGACCTTATACCCGCACTTGCCGATAGCTATCACGTTATTGCACCAGATCTGCCGGCATTCGGCTTTACTGTAGCCCCTGAAAAAGGTGAGTACCCCTATACTTTCAACCAGCTGGCGAAAACTATTGAGCAGTTCACCGAACAACTTAAGCTCAATACCTTCGCACTTATGGTTCACGACTATGGTGCCCCGGTAGGCTGGCGTCTCGCTGTTTCACATCCGGAGCGTGTGACAGCCATCATTTCCCAGAACGGCAACGCATATGAGGAAGGACTGGGAGAAAGCTGGGCACCCATTCAGAGATACTGGCACGAACCTACAGAACAGAATCGAAATGCACTGCATGACTTTCCAACACCGGCCTCCATTAAATGGCAATATCTGGAGGGTGTAGCCGACAAGAGTTCGGTTTCACCAGACGGGTACACCCTTGAAGGGCTACAAATCTTGCGACCGGGAAATGCGGATATTCAACTCGACCTGGTACTGGATTACGCCACGAATGTGGCAATGTATCCTGTTTTCCAGGAATACTTCCGTGAGTCACAGCCCCCTCTGCTGGTAGTTTGGGGAAAGAACGATCCTTTTTTCCTTCCAGCAGGCGCGCAGGCATGGAAACGCGACCTTCCTGATGCTGACATTCGTTTCTATGACACCGGACACTTCGCGCTGGAAACCCATAGCAAGGAAATCATTCCTGCTATCCGTGAGTTTCTGAAAAAGAATATTATGTAGAGAGGACGCAGGGAACACTGCCAGGGCTCTGGCTCAGAGCGGTTGATTACGCAAAGGTGTTCCCGGTCTACGCCATCTGACGGGAATTTCATTACGTTTCTCCAAGCCAGAAGAAGGCCAGAAGGACTGATATTATGCCTGATAGCCTGTTCGGCTGCCTCCCGGCAAGATTTGAGTCGGATGATATGTATGACCTGTCCGGCAGACGTTCAGCTTAGTTGCAACGTGTAGTTGAGCCAACCACGTTACATTTAGTTATATTGCCGTGACCGTCATTAATGTAGGTGGTATTGCCTATAGTTTTTATTGTGCTGCCATCGCTGCCAACGATCGTGCTACCGACCTTGTTGTATGTCGTGGTATTGCCGTGGCGATCCCTGACATAGGTCGTGCTGCCGACCTTTTTCATCGTGCTCCCGTCGCTTCCAACAATCGTGCTACCGACCTTGTTGTATGTCGTGGTATTACCGTGGTCATCCCTGACATAGGTCGTGCTGCCAATTTTTTTTGTACTGCTCCCGCCGCTGCCGTAAGTCGTAGCGCTGGCTGCGCCAGTCACCAGTGCCAGGGCTGCAATAATCGTTTTAAATAACGTCATTTTTTATTCCTGTTTCCAATACTTGAGAGCGCAAAATGCCCCGCCAGGATAGCGTTATGCGTTCGGATCCGTGCCATGAACCAACACCACACAGGCGATGACAGCCAGCACGATGGCGATAAACAACTATTTTATCAGAATTTCCGCCCTTCCCGGCGTTTGACTCACGCACCATTTTGAAGAGCCACCGCCTTGCCTCAATTACCTTGCTTTTAAACATCACGCCTGGCGCTATAACAGGGGCAAAATGTACGGTCATCGTTTCAGGAATAACCCCCCTCTGCCCGGCATCCCCTTACATCTCACCCCGCACTTCCCCTTCTACATGAATTATGTGCGATGGAACGAAGTGAGTGAAAAGCAGACTTACTGATTTAACAAGCCCCTGCTTTTTTGAAGTCAATACCATGACTCCAGTCCATCGTGTTCTTTCCTTACTGCGATAACAGAGTAAGAAATCCCTGCTCTCCCGGAGAGGTTGTTTTTTTGTCATCTACAATGAAAGCCCTTAAACAACCTCATAACCCTCATTGACCTTCAAGTTGACTTTAAATCTATACTACATTCACGGTTGATTCAGAGCCGGTTACAGGGCCGGTACTTATCCGTTCGTTCTGCCCTTTACGAAGAGTTGAGCGGGATAAGCACAGCCCATTGACAGTTTATCTGAGTGGAGAAGTGACATGGGTTATATAACAACTCGCGATGATGTTGAAATCTTCTACAAGGACTGGGGTCCAAAGGATGGTAAGGTTATTTTTTTCCATCATGGCTGGCCTCTGAGCAGTGATGACTGGGATGCCCAGATGTTATTTTTCGTCAATAAAGGCTTCCGCGTTGTGGCACATGACCGGCGCGGGCATGGTCGTTCAGAACAGGTGTCGGATGGCCATGACATGGATCATTATGCAGATGATGTTGCCGCCGTTGTGGAACATCTCAGTGTACAAGGCGCGATGCATGTTGGCCATTCAACCGGTGGTGGTGAAGTTGTACGTTATATTGCCAGATATGGTGAAGATAAAGTTTCAAAAGCCGTATTAATTAGTGCCGTACCGCCATTGATGGTTAAAACCGACAATAATCCACAGGGAACGCCGAAATCAGTATTTGACGACCTGCAGGCGCAACTGGCTGCTAATCGCGCCCAGTTCTATTACGACGTTCCTGCTGGACCATTTTATGGATTTAACCGCCCCGGTTCAGCTCCTTCTGAAGCTGTCATTTATAACTGGTGGCGACAGGGTATGATGGGTGGTGCCAAAGCGCATTACGATGGGATAGTTGCTTTTTCGCAAACCGACTTTACTGAAGACCTTAAAGGAATATCCATCCCCGTACTGGTTATTCACGGAGATGACGACCAGGTTGTCCCTTATGATGATTCCGGTAAGTTGTCGGCTGTACTGGTCAAAAATGGGAAACTCATTACGTATGAAGGGGCTCCCCACGGCATCCCCACAACCCACGCGGATCAGGTTAATGCAGATCTTCTTGCATTTATAACCAGTTAATCCAGCTAATAAAATATCTGTGTTCATGACTCCGTCACCGGTATTTTATACCGGTGACGGAGTCATGATGCTGGTAAACAAGGGAACTGAGACTTACAAATCAGGTTTCGTAAATTCACGCTTCGCCCAGAAACAGATCCGATGCAACGTCTGTCAGATTACTTAGCAGAATGAAGAACAGGTGCATCGACCTGCATGAGCGCCATTACCCGCAGCATATTTTCCTGGCATGAAATCCCCTCCGGCCTGTTTTCAATACCGCTGATTAAATTCAGGATCATGGTCTGATTATCCCTGAGTTGCTGCTGCAGGAGTCGGATCTCCTCAACCCTAGATTCAAGAGATGCAACTAATCCTTCATGGTTCCAGCTTCCTTTCCCCTTAGGCAAAAGCTGACGGATTTGCTCAAGCGTGAACCCAAATTTCTGTGCCCGATCAATAAGCATCAGTATCAGTGCGGTCTCAGGGGGATAATGGCGATAACCATTATCGTGTCGGGGAGGGGCACTGATCAGACCCTGTGCCTCGTAATAGCGGATGCGGGAAGGTGTAAGTCCCGTCGTTTTTGCCAGATCGCCTATCTTCATTTCCTCTCCGGTGAGCCTCTTGACATTAAAGTTAACTTTAAACTTATACTCTGAAAAAAGTCAAAGTCCCGCGACGCCTACCAAAAATTGTAGAAGAGGAAATAAATGCAAACGATTCTGGGAGCAAGCGGACAGATTGCCCGGGCACTGGCCCGCGAATTAACACATTCCTTCAGTGCTGAACTGAGGCTTGTCAGCCGCAATCCGCATAAGGTCACTCAAAGCGACACTCTTATATCGGCTGATTTGCTTGACGGCAGTCAGACTCTGGATGCGGTAAAAGGAAGCCGCATTGTGTATTTTGCGGCAGGCCTGCCACCGGATTCTTCTCTCTGGGAGGCGCAGTTTCCGGTAATGCTTCAGAATGCACTGAATGCCACCCGGCAAGCAGGGGCTCATTTTGTCTATTTTGACAATACCTATATGTACCCTCAGGACAGCAGACTGCAAAGGGAAGACGCGCCGTTCCAGCCATCAGGGAGAAAAGGACATGTCCGGGCTATGATGGCGAACATGGTCCGGGATGAGATGCAGCGCGGTGATATTCCTGTCCTTATTGGCCGTGCCCCTGAATTTTATGGGCCCGGGAAAACCCAGAGTTTTACCAATGCCCTGGTTTTAGACAGACTTAAAGCGGGCAAAAAACCACTCGTCCCATTGCGTGATGACACATTACGTACGCTCATCTGGACACCTGATGCAAGCCGGGCCTTAGCACTGCTGGGCAACACGCCCGATGCCTACGGCCAGACATGGCATCTGCCCTGTTGTGAAGAACAAATCACCTATGCACAGTTTGTTTCTCTGGCGTGCCGTGTATTTGGAAAAGAACCGTCATGGTCAGTTCTCAGCAAATTCTCCTTGTACATTGCGGGTATGTTTTCTAAAGGGCCACGTGAACTGCGGGAGCTCCTGCCCCGCTATGACGCTGATAATCTTTTTGACTCCTCAAAATTTAGGATGCGCTTCCCGGATTTTCGTATCACCGGTTACGGGCAGGGGCTGGAAAGTATATATGCTGAATGGAAAGCCACTTCCACGTTGAAGAAAGATAATTAACCATAATGGCTGATTGTAAATAACAGGCTCAGAGAAACAACAGAAGGTTTAGCATGACTCGGACTATATTACATGTTGTTACCAATATTTCTCATTATGACGACCCGAAACATAAAACCGGACTCTGGCTGTCCGAACTGACTCATGCGTATGATATTTTTGCAGATCACGGCTTCAGACAAAAAATTGTGAGTCCAGCAGGTGGCCAGTCTCCAATAGAACCTCGATCCCTGCGGTGGCCATTTTTAGATACTTCAGCCCGGAACTGGCTGAGTGATCCCTCCAGAATGAGACTTCTTGAGAATACCCTCAGTCCTGAGCAAATCGATTCCGCAGAGTATGACGCCAT
Organism: Enterobacter sp. SORGH_AS_0287; assembly: GCF_031453695.1. Lineage (NCBI taxonomy): Bacteria > Pseudomonadati > Pseudomonadota > Gammaproteobacteria > Enterobacterales > Enterobacteriaceae > Enterobacter > Enterobacter sp. SORGH_AS_0287. The sequence continues at coordinate 57,118 of NZ_JAVIZW010000002.1, read as the reverse complement.
TTATTTCACTGGTGGTCATGCCGTTATGTGGGATTTTCCTGAAAACATCAAGCTGCAGCAAATAACGCGGGATATCCATGAACAGAGAGGCATTGTGTCCTCGGTCTGCCACGGCTACTGCGGTCTGCTGAATATCCGCTTATCTGATGGTGAATTCCTCGTGAAAGGCCGCAGGGTCACTGGCTTTTCATGGACAGAAGAAATCCTGGCGGGTGTATCCCGCGAGATGCCATACAACGCGCAGCAGGAAATGAAGCAAAGAGGAGCCCGATATGAGAAGTCTTTTCTACCATTTACGCCCAACGTTGTGGTTGACGGGTGCCTGGTTACAGGACAGAACCCATTTTCAGCGAAGCTGACAGCCATGCGAGTGGTGTCGCTTCTTAATCGCTGATACCGGAGCTGAGATGGCCGGACAGGGATTCAGGGTTCTCAATCTCTGGTTAATATGAGCAGTATCAAATCGATTATGAACAATCCTGAGTGCTGTCTGTCGCGGGGTGTTTGTGCCGGGCACAATGTTTCGAAAATATCGGTATGAGCCAGATCCCGGGTTTTTAGACCCGTTTTCGGATGTACTGCTTTTGCAGCGAACTGAATCAAGGTCGTAGAAGTAAAACAGTACCGCTGACAGCTGGAGCAGCTTCTCGCATCAGCGGAGGTCACCACTTTGCTTAGATTCAGCTTGTAATATCAGCCGATAGTGCGACTGTACCAGACCCGAAGGGAAACTGCGGCTGGATAATAGCGTCAAATCGATATCATGGGGCAGTACTCCGAACAGCGGTTTTCCTGAACCGAGCAGCACAGGAACGGTAGAGATAACGATATCGGCGACCAGACCTTCGCGCACGAACGGCTGTATTAACTGCCCACCATCGATATAGACCTGGTGCACGTTCTTCTCCATCAGGTCAGCAAGAGCCTCACCTGGCGTGCGGCATGAAAACTGCACTTTACCCTTCAGCGCCTCGGACACGGGGGTATCGGTTAGCTGCCGGGAAAGCATCAGCACGGGTCGATCGTATGGCCATTCGTCAAAAGTCAGCACCTCTCATAGCTGCCTCGCCCCATAATGATCCAATCTTTGTCCGCGATGAATGCGGCATAGCCATGATCTTCTGTCGGGTCATCGCACTTCAACAGCCAGTCGATATCACCATCCTGTCGGGCGGTATAAGCATCAAGACTGACCGCGATGAAAACATGTGTGGTGACCATCAAGTGCTTCGTATCCCGGTCGCATATATCTCGTTGAGTTTAGCAATGTGAGCGATATTGATATGCGCCGATAAAACCACATCAGATGGTTAGCAACGTCCGTTCCAGGCACGAAGCGAGCAAGTTACCTGAGTTGAAGATCGGCTGTGCGCGAGAAACGGACGTTAGTAAGCCCACAGAGGTCGTTTTAATGATCTTTGATGGGAAAAGAAGCCTTCCACTAAATGTAATATTTTGGCTATGCGGATTGCTCAGGGCCCAGAGTTGCTCTGCGTAGCAACGCCCAATCGATTAAAGCTGTCATAGAGGGGCCGAGCGCTTTTCCAAGTTCAGTCAGCGCATACTCCACCCGGGGAGGGACTTCAGGGTAAAGCGTACGTGAGAGAATTCCGTCAGCTTCAAGCTGCTTAAGCTGCTGTATCAACATTTTCTGGTTGACTCCCTCAACTCTTCGTTCCAGTTCTGAAAAGCGTAGCGGGGCTTTAGCTGCAAAAAGCTGGCATATAATTATTATTTTCCATTTACCTTCAATCGTCCTGAGCGCTTCACTGGTAGCCTGCGCCCAGATTAATCGCTGTTCAGGAACATCACAACGCCAGTCTCTTTCCATACTTACCTCAGGTTAGCAACACACTATTTTGTGTGTTCTTGTTATTTTATCAGGGAGAATATAGTTTACCTCATCCAATAACAGAATGAGGAGGAGATATGAAAATTGGCGTAATCGGTACAGGTAATATTGGGGGCACCTTAGCCCGTAAGCTCCGTGACGCAGGGCATCAGGTAAAAATGGCAAATTCACGAGGAGTGGAGGCCGTACGTACTTTTGCTAAAGAGATACAGGCAGAACCTACAGATATTTATGGTGCAGTCGCTGACGTAGATGCGGTTATTCTGTCAATACCACTTCCGGCACTCAGAAACCTGCCGAAAGAGCTTTTCAAAGACCTTCCATCGAATGTGCCGGTGATTGATACAAGTAATTATTATCCCGATTTGCGCGACCCTCATATCGCTGCTCTGGATCAGGGACAGACAGAGAGCGAATGGGTACAGGAACAAATCGGTCACCCTGTAGTTAAAGCCTTTAACAACATTCTTGCCGGCTCGCTTGCAGAAATGGGTCTGCCACCGGGAAGCCGTGGGCGTCTGGGCGTTGCAGTAGCGGGAGATCATCCTGAAGCAGTAAAGACCGCAATGGCACTGGTGAATGACACGGGTTTTGACCCGGTCTTCTCAGGAACTATTGCTGAATCATGGCGCCAACAGCCTTGCACACCGTCTTATTGTTGTGACTGGGATGCCGCCACCATGCTTCGCGCTCTTAATTTAGCGAAAAGAGGAGACGGCCTCACCCGCCTGCCTTCTCTTTATGCCAGCATTGCAAAACTCGGCGAGAACCCTTCTCATGCAGATGTTATTGAGAATAACCGCTCAATAAACTGGCCTGTTTGAATCTGTTCTTTGTGCTTAACAGCCTGTATTTCTGCTCCTCGTGATACAGTCAGATATTTCACCGGTTTTGATATCAACTTAGATCCGCTTCTGGCACGAAGCGGCAAGCTCACTGAACTGAAGATCGGCGATGAGCGAGGAACAAACAATATAATTCGACATGTTAATACCTGCCTGCGTAAAACTTGGAAATTCAATGTAAATGGTTAAGCTTCTTATAAACATGCTTAAGGGATAGTCATAAAATGATTGTTAACTGTATGGTCTACCGTTCAGACCACCCCGCCGAAGCCGTAGATATTGAAGAAATAAGTGAAGTTATTCAGGACACCGATGCGTTTATATGGCTGGGGCTCTGGCAGCCTGAACCTGCGTTTATGTATAAAGTCCAGGAGGAGTTCGGGCTGCATGATCTGGCAGTAGAGGATGCGCTTAACGCACATCAGCGACCTAAGATAGAGCGTTATGGCAGCTCGGCATTTATCGTTGCGAAGACTGTCAATGGACAGGGCGATAATATTGAGTTTGGCGAAACGCATTTGTTTGTGGGCCGAAACTTCCTTATTACGGTGCGTCATGGTGCTTCAGAGAGCTATGCGCCTATACGCGCCCGTGCTGCAGAGGCCCCTGATATGCTTTCGTATGGTCCGGCTTATCCTCTTTACTGTATTCTGGATTTCATTGTTGACAGTTATGCAGAGCTGACTGCGCGCCTCAATACAAAAATTGGTGATATAGAAGCGACACTCTTTCACAGTGAATTTGACCGTGACGCTATCCAGACCGTGTATTCCCTCCGCCGTAATCTGCTCGGGCTTCGAAACGCCGCTCAGCCAGTAGAAGAAATCTGTACCGAGCTTATCCGCATTCATGAAGAACTTATCCCCAAACCCCTCAGGGCGTATTTCAGGGATATTCAGGATCACGCACGCCATGTAGTAACGGATGTAAATGACATGCGTGAGCTGCTCAGTAGCGCGATGCACGTAAATCTGGCTCTGGTTTCAGTGCAGCAAAACGAAGTCGTCAAGAAACTGGCAGGCTGGGGGGCCATACTCGTGATCCCGACGGTAGTCTTCAGCATGTATGGTATGAACTTCGACAATATGCCGGAACTGAACACGCTCTATGGCTATCCGGCTACAGTCGCTGTTACGCTGGGAGCCTGTGTATTACTGTGGCTGCGACTCAAACGTTCTCGCTGGCTTTGATTGGTAAACGGTAAAAGACAGAATTTTTATCTGCAAGTTTTCAGTGCGGTGGACTACAGAAGTTAGCATGTTCTTCTGTTGCCTTTCCCTGGTATTAACTAGAAGCAAACCTCCACTTGCAGGTTTAGTCATACCGGCAGGCCTGACGGGCTAAGCAAGAGCCAGTATGAACGAGCTGTTCCCCAGTAAAAAATGCTTCAGGGCATTATCGTTACCCTGCTGATCACCTTTGCGACCGGCACGGGGAGGAATGTCTGACCTGCTTTCTTTATGCTGAATGTGAAGAAACAGGAAGTGGAGTAGAAGCAGATTGCGAAAGCCAGACCCCGGGCGAAGGAGCTGCATTGTCTCAAGCTTCAGGAAACCACCTTCCTGCTGCAGAGATTGTAATTCGGGCAGATCGAGGCAACGCCCGTATTGCTGATGGCACTGGTGCCGTGCTGGCGTTCCTGCCTGCGATGTATGCGAACGCTGGTGCCGGATCCGTTTCGTGGAACAACACGTGCAGCGTCCCGTAGAAACCGTGTAAACTACCAAGAGTAGATAATAAATCCGGGGAAAGCATGGTTGTTAAGCGCTTAAGAAAAGAAGATCGTCGCGCGCAGTTGCTGGAGGTGGCACGCGGAATCGTTCGTCAGCAAGGCACGGAGGCGCTGACGCTGGGCTACCTGGCCGAACGCGCCAGTGTGACAAAGCCTATCCCTTACGACCACTTTGGCGACCGTGAAGGGCTGCTGATGGCGCTGTATCAGGACTACAGCGATCGCCAACTGGCGAAATTCCGTGAGACGCTGGCGGTGGACAGCAAAACCCTGGACAGGACAATCCGCTTTTTCAGCGCTGCCTATATCGACTGTGCGATAGCCGCCGGGCCGGAAACCGGGCCAATCGCCGCGGCGCTGTCCGGCTCACGCGCGTTGCAGACGTTTCGCGAGGCGTGCGTGGCCGAATGTGCCGACTGCCTGCGCACCGCACTTTCCCCTTTTATCGTGCTGAAAGGCGTTCAGGGGGAAGCAGCACTGACTGCCATCATTGGCGCAGCGGACGCGCTCAGTACCGCCGCGGGCGACGGCGTCCTCGCACGAAATGTCGCGGAAGATACACTCAGCGGTGCTATGACCGGGGTACTGGAGAGCTACGTGAACAGCACAAAATGATCGTGGTGGGCGGATTGACACTTAAGTTACCAATAGTAATATAGGTATCCATTCTCCCCCATTACGAGGTCGCTATGTCTGCTACACATGCCATAAATAATGTGCTGATCGTGACGGCTCATCCTGTCGACACGTCGTTATCCCATTCGCTGGCTGCCCGCATTGCAGGGAGATTACGCGAGAAAGGTACGCAGGTTGAGATCGCCGATCTTCATGCTGAAGGTTTTAATCCTGCCATGTCTCGCGCCGATCTCGATTTGTATCACGGGGATCCGGGCACGCTGCCCGCGGATATTCTGCGCGAGCAGCAGCGCGTCGAGCGAGCGGATATGCTGGTATTTGTCTTCCCCATCTACTGGTGGTCAGTCCCCGCGCTGTTGAAAGGCTGGTTCGATCGTGTATTAACCCTGAACTGGGCATATAAAGTGGCCGACGACGGTAGGATTGTGGGCAACATGCGTGATATTCCTGTCCGCCTGATTGCCACCGGCGGCAGCGATCACACCGGATTCGATAAACACGGCTATTCGACGGCAATTCAGGCACAGATAATCGAAGGTGTATTTGGTTTCTGCGGGTTGAGAAACGTTAAGTTCGATATCCTTTACCAGGCAGACACGGCTACGCCTGAGCAGGTTGAGAATTTCCTGCAAAGACTCGGCAACTAGCAGTAAAGCATCCGGTGCCGGCGCGCATTTCAGCAGGTGACCATGGGGCGGTATCGTGCGCAGGAACAGGCTGATATTCCCCCGTGATTTACCTCAAAAATGACGCCGCCTTTATCCAGCGACAGCACGGCATGTCAGGTGCTGGCATCCATCTCCAGCACGTTACATTCTTCGTCAGGCACCTCACGCCGGAGCACCTTACCGCTGTTGTCAAAATTCAGCACCAGAAAGCGACCGCTCAGAGCAAAAGCGGGCTAAAGGCGTTCCTGATCCAGGGGAATGATTAATGTCCCAACAGCGCTCAATAACATGATCAAACAGCACCGTAGGAAAAGGTGATTTTTCATACAATCGTTTAGCCTGACAATTCTTAAATACTCATACTGGGATTAACAGGCTATGACAGTTCAAACACCACAGGCAGTAGCAGACACTTTTTTTCATCGTATAGCCACAGCTGAAGATGTGAATGAGATAGCTGCACTGGTAAGTGAAATCGTCAACAGTTTGGTCGCCGGATACCATTTTCCATCTGGGCCGATTAACCCAGGGCGTTCGCTGGCTGCAACCGAACCGCTGACATCCTCCTCAATCATCCTCAGAGGTCTGCGAGCAAAACCGGTCACTGCAGTGTTTCGATGCTGGTTTTTTGTGGTCTGTTCAAGAGAGCAAGACCCGGCAGTAAGCAAAAACTCGCGATAGAGTGCAAATTCCATTCGAACTGGATGCACGAATGATAACGCATAATCGCCATGAGTCCCCTTTCCTGAAACCTATCTACGATTTTTCGTAAAACCGTTTCCCCGGGCATGATGTGCTTGATTCTAGTTGCAATCACCAAATGATATTGGTAATTATTATCATTAGCATTTGCATTGGTGATTTATCTGGCAAGGTATACAAAGGTATCAGGAAACAAACCTCTCGAGGCTTGTTGACAGGCCTCACACTCAGCAAATGCGTCAGAACACCGCAGCGTGGCAGTACGACGCGATGCTGGCTGTTCAACAGGACAACGACGCGCAAGCGTTAATGGAAGTCGGGACACGGAATTCCCGATTCACCAGTGTACGTCACGGAATAGTCTCCGACAGGACCGTCCGTAACGCGGGTGAAATTCAAAATGGCGCAGCGTCTGGCAAAGCAGGCTTAACGAAAATTCACGTCCTGCTGCTGGCATGTTATTGCGTCGACTTCCTGATTGAGATCGTTAAGCGGAGAGGGATTTTCTCATGCGCATTTTGTTTGTAGGCCCGCCTCTCTATGGGCTGCTGTATCCTGTGCTGTCTCTGGCACAGGCGTTTCGCGTTAACGGCCATGAAGTGCTGATCGCCAGCGGAGGAAAATTTGCCCATAAAGCGGCAGAGGCAGGACTGGTGGCGTTTGACGCCGCACCCGGCTTTGATTCCGAAGCCGACTATCGCCGCCGCGAGGCACAGCGAAAAGAAAGTAACATTGGCACCAGAATGGGCAACTTCTCATTCTTCAGCGAAGAAATGGCCGACCACCTGGTGGAGTTTACCGGGAACTGGAATCCCGATCTCATCATCTACCCTCCGCTCGGAGTCATCGGACCGCTGATTGCCGCCAAATACGAGATACCGGTCGTGATGCAAACCGTCGGCTTCGGCCATACGCCCTGGCATATCAAAGGCGTAACGCGTTCGCTCGCGAATGCCTATCGTCGCCACGGGGTCGATGCCGCACCGCGCGATATGGCCTGGATCGACGTAACACCGCCGAGCATGAGCATTCTTGAAAACGACGGCGAACCCATTATTCCTATGCAGTACGTGCCGTACAACGGTGGCGCGGTGTGGGAACCGTGGTGGGAGAGGCAGCCCGAACGTAAACGTCTGCTGGTAAGTCTCGGCACCGTCAAACCGATGGTCGATGGCCTAGATCTGATCTCCTGGGTGATGGATTCCGCCAGTGAAGTCGATGCCGAGATCATCCTGCATCTTTCGGCCAATGCGCGGTCCGATCTGCGCGCGTTGCCGTCAAACGTTCGCCTGGTCGACTGGATACCCATGGGGGTCTTCCTGAACGGCGCAGATGGCTTCATTCATCATGGCGGTGCCGGCAATACCCTGACGGCGCTACACGCCGGTATTCCACAGATCGTCTTCGGCCAGGGTGCCGATCGCCCGGTCAATGCCCGCGTTGTTGTCGAACGTGGCTGCGGGATCATCCCCGGCGACGGCGGCCTGTCGAGCAACATGATCAATGCTTTCCTCGACAATCGCGCGCTTCGAGACGCCTCTGCAGAGGTAGCGGCGGAAATGGCGGCACAACCCTGCCCGGGCGAAGTGGCGAAAAGCCTGATCGCGATGGTACAGAAAGGGTAGCCACCACGCCGCTATGACAATCATACGCCAGCCCACATCCTGGAGTCATACGCACATAACAATGCGTGACGGGATCGCGCTGGCGCTTTTTTTTGCAGATCGATCCGGTTTGGATCGTATTTTTTACAGACTGAGGAGGCTTAATGCCTGCGACTCACTCTCCCACACCTGCGCGGTCCTGGATAGTGCGCCTGGCGCGCGTGTGCTGGGAACGTAAGAAACTTAGTATCATCGTGGTGGTAGCGTCGGTTTCGACCATTCTGCTGGCCGCGCTGACGCCGCTGCTGACAAGGCAAGCAGTGAACGACGCGCTGGTGGGCAATCCGGCCCGCCTGCCGTGGCTGGCCTGTGGGCTGCTCCTGATCGCCTTTTTGGATTTCATCGGTAACTATGTGCGCCGCGGTTATGCCGGCGAGCTCTCGCTCTGGGTACAGCACACCCTGCGAGGTCGGGCATTCGACAGTATTCAAAAACTTGACGGCGCAGGCCAGGACGCGCTGCGCACCGGGCAGGTGATTTCACGGACCAACAGCGATCTGCAGCAGGTGCATACCCTGCTGCAGATGTGTCCGGTACCGCTGGCGGTGTTCACTTATTACATCGCCGGCATTGCCGTGATGTTGTGGATGTCACCCGCCATGACGCTCATCGTCGTGTGCGTCCTGGTGTGCCTGGCGCTCACTGCGCTGCGCGCGCGTCGTCGGGTCTTCGCGCAGACCGGGCTCGCCTCGGACCGACTGGCGAACCTCACCGAACATATGCGCGAAGTGCTGGCCCAGATCTCAGTGGTGAAATCCTGCGTGGCGGAGCGGCGTGAAACGCGCTGGCTGGATCGCCAGTCGCGGCAGATGGTACGTATCCGCATCGGCGCGGCCATCTCGCAGGCAATGCCAGGAGCCACCATGCTGGCGCTACCGGTGCTCGGGCAAATCGTCCTGCTGTGCTACGGCGGCTGGTCGGTCATGCACGGGCGGATAGATCTCGGCACCTTCGTGGCGTTTGCCAGCTTCCTCGCGATGCTGACCGGGCCAACCCGCGTACTGGCATCGTTTCTGGTTATTGCCCAGCGCACCCAGGCGTCCGTGGAGCGTGTGTTTGCTCTGATCGACACCCGTCCACAGATGGAGGACGGGACGGAGGCAGTTAACGGTCAGATTGTCGGGCTGGAACTGGAGAATATGAGCTTCGGCTACCGTGACGGCAGACACATCCTCACCGATGTCTCGTTTTCCCTGCGCCCAGGTGAAACCGTGGCGGTAGTGGGCGCATCGGGTTCCGGGAAATCGACGCTGCTGATGCTGCTGGCGCGTTTTTACGATCCCAGCGCCGGAGAGATATGGCTCAACACCAGCGCAGGCCGACAGAACCTTCGCGATATCAGGCTGGAGGCGCTTCGCCGTCGGGTAGGCGTTGTGTTTGAAGATGCTTTTCTGTTTGCCGGTACGGTGGCGGAAAATATCGCCTACGGGCACCCTCAGGCTACGGCGGACGACATTCGCCGCGCGGCGACAGCAGCAGGAGCCAGCGATTTTATCAATGCCCTGCCGAAAGGCTTTGATACCCGGTTAACCGAACGCGGTACAAATCTTTCCGGTGGACAGAGGCAGCGAATCGCGCTGGCACGGGCGCTCATTACCGCGCCGGAAGTGTTGATCCTCGATGACACCACCTCGGCGGTCGATGCCGGTACTGAAGCGGAGATCAATACCGCACTGGGTCGCTATGCTGACGAAGAGCATATGCTGCTGGTGATTGCCCGACGCCGTTCAACGCTGCAGTTAGCCAGCCGAATTGTGGTGCTGGAGAAGGGCCGGGTGGTGGATACCGGAACCCAGGCGGAACTTGAAGCGCGCTGCCCGGCGTTCCGCGCGCTGATGACCGGCGACAGCGATTTCCTCGCGCCTTCCCACGGTGGGCATAACACATTGTGGCCAGCCGTACCCACGGCACAAGACGATGCGCCGGATACAGGGGATAAAGGCTTTGTCGCCCGTATGACCCGTGTGCCGGAAAATGCGGTACAGCAGGCGCTGGCCGGTAACGGCCGAAAAGTCACATCGCTGCTGAAGCTTGTGGCATGGATGTTCGTCATCGCCGCCCTGTTGATCGCACTCGATTCTGCGGCAGGTGTCGGGGTTCTGATACTGCTGCAGCGCGGCATTGATTCCGGCGTCGCCGCAGGCGATATGTCGACTATCGGCCTCTGTGCCCTTCTCGCCCTGTGCCTGGTGGCCGTGAGCTGGTGCTGTTATTCACTGCAGACAGTCTTCGCCGCCAGAGCGGCGGAATCAGTCCAGCATACAGTGCGCTTGCGCAGCTTCGGCCATATGCTGCGTCTTGGCCTCCCCTGGCATGAAAAGCATGTCGATTCACGTCTGACCCGCATGACCGTTGATGTGGACTCCCTCGCCCGCTTTCTGCAAAACGGCCTTGCCGGTGCGGCCACCAGCCTGGTGACGATGCTCGCCATCGCTGCCGCCATGTTCTGGCTCGACCCGCTCCTGGCGCTGACGGCATTAAGCGCGGTGCCAGTGGTCGCACTGGCGACCTGGATTTATCGCCGCCTCAGCTCCCCGGCATATGCGCAGGCGCGGCTGGAAATAGGCAACGTCAACAGCACCCTGCAGGAGAAAGTTTCCGGCTTGCGCGTCGTGCAAACGCACGGCCAGCAGGAACAGGAGGCTGCCCGGCTACGCGCGTTATCAGATCGCTTTCGCGCGACCCGCGTTCGTGCGCAAAAATACCTTGCCGTCTATTTCCCGTTCCTGACCTTCTGCACCGAGGCCTCCTATGCCGCCGTTCTGCTGGCAGGCGCATCGCGGGTCGCCGAAGGCGAAATGACCGCCGGGGTGCTGGCGGCTTTCTTCCTGCTGCTGGGGCAATTCTATGGGCCCGTGCAGCAGTTATCAGGGATTGTCGACGCCTGGCAACAGGCGACGGCCAGCGGCAAACATATCGACGAACTACTGGCGACCGAAGGCACAGAGGATGTCGTTCCCTCTTCCGCACCGTCCGCCATCGGCGCATTGCATCTTGATGAGGTCACATTCAGTTATCCCGACAGTCCCGAACCGGCGCTGAACAAACTTACCCTGACGATCCCGGAGGGTACGGTCGTCGCGGTCGTCGGTCGCAGCGGTGCGGGTAAGTCAACGCTGATTAAGCTGATTGCCGGGTTATATTCCCCCACCCGCGGCAGGATCAGCATCGGCGATCGGATGATGGATGATGCCTCGCTTGCCGATTACCGTCGCCAGATTGGTCTGGTCGATCAGGATGTGGCGCTGTTTAGTGGAGATATTGCAGAAAACATTCGTTATTCACGGCCATCCGGCACCGATGCCGACGTTGAGATTGCCTCACAGCGGGCAGGACTGTATGAGACGGTGCGCAATCTGCCGCAGGGATTCCGGACACCGGTGAATAACGGCGGTGCCAATTTGTCCGCAGGTCAGCGGCAGCTGATTGCGCTGGCTCGCGCGCAACTGGCGCATGCCCACATCCTGCTGCTCGACGAAGCCACGTCCCGTCTGGATCGCACATCCGAAGAGAGATTGATGTCATCGTTAACAGATGTCGCGCACACCGGTAAGCACTTGGCGCTGATTGTCGCGCACCGTCTGACCACCGCGCAGCGCTGCGATCTGATTGCCGTTATCGAAAAGGGGCAACTGGCGGAATACGGCACTCATGAAGAGCTGTTAGCTGCGGGCGGGCTCTATACCCGTTTATGGCATGACAGCGTCGGCAGTGCTGAGCCCCGTCGCCAGTGCACTATCACGGAGGAAATCGTGGGAGAGTGATTGCACATGTAAGACATTAAAAAACACGCTCTGACGCGGCTGTTCCGGGAATAGCCGCTTTTACTATCCATACTGGCACCCTTAATTTTTAAAGAGAGTGAATGCTGAACATGCACCAACATCCTTCTGCTATCGCCAGACTGCGCAACCAGCTGGCAGCAGGCCACATTGCAAACCTTTCTGACTTCTGGCGCGACGCTGAGTTACTGAATGTACCGCTGGTGACGGCGGTCGACGGGGCGGAGGACGAACGTGACGTGACCTTTTTATGGCGCGCCCGGCACCCTCTGCAGGGCGTTTATCTGCGTCTGAACCGGGTGACGGATAAAGAGCACGTGGCAGAAGGGATGATGACCGCCCTTCCCGCGACGGATATCTGGACGCTGACGCTACGTTTACCCGCAGGCTACTGCGGCTCCTATTCGCTGGTGGAAATCCCGCCCGGCACCCCGGCCGAGATAATTTCACAGTCCGGAGGCCGCTTTACCCCCCTCGTCGGGCAGGCCGATCCGCTAAACAACACGCCGCGGATCAACGTCCGGGGAAACGCACAGGAATCTGTGCTGGCACTCGATAATGCCCCCGCCCAGTCCGAATGGCGCGGCGGCACTCCCGCCGGGCAATTGCTTACCTCCGCCCGCATTATCGCCGGGCAATCGCGACGGGTTCGGCTCTATCTGCCGGACGTTGATATTTCGCAGCCCCTCGGCCTGGTGGTACTGCCCGATGGTGAAACCTGGTTCGATCACCTTGGCGTATGCGCAGCAATTGACGCCGCTATCAATAGCGGACGCATCGTGCCCGTGGCTGTCCTGGGCATCGACAACGTCAATGAACACGAGCGCACTGCCATACTCGGCGGGCGCAGCGAGCTGATAACGGATATCGCCGGGCATCTGCTGCCGGCGATTCGTGCCGAACAGCCGCAGCGCCAGTGGGCAGATCGTTCACGCACCGTGCTGGCCGGGCAGAGCCTCGGCGGGGTCAGCGCGCTGATGGCCGCTCGTCACGCACCGGAAACGTTCGGCCTGGCGCTCAGCCACTCCCCGTCAATGTGGTGGACACCAGAAGGTGCCAGCCGGCCAGATGTGTTCAGCGAAACCGACACGTCATGGGTGAGCGAACATCTGCTTTCTGCCCCGCCGCAGGCCGTGCGCATCCGCCTGTGCGTGGGATCGCTGGAAGGTTCGACGGTGTCGCACGTTCAGCAGCTTCATCAGCGGCTGCTTACCGCTGGCGTCGACAGCCATTGCGCAATTTATACCGGTGGCCACGATTACGCATGGTGGCGCGGCGCACTGATTGACGGGCTTGGTTTACTGCAGGGTTGAGTTGACCCGCGAACACGTTCAGGCAACCGGACAGGCTTCCTGAAACAATACAATGTCACCAGCGGAAAAGGAATAATCATCAGATGTATGACCGCGAGTATTGCCCGACACGCCCGCGCAAGGCGCTTTGCTTTCTTCTTTCTGGTCTCACCCTAATCTGTAGCGCGCACGTTTTTGCGAAGCCTGATATGCAGCTGCTGGGGCCAAATATCGCCGATAAAGGCTCCGCATTTTACCATTTCAGCGTCAACCTGTTCGACTCCGCCGATGGTACCCGTCATTACCGGGTATGGACGGCGGTGCCAAATAAAGCCGCGCCGGCGTCGGGCTACCCGATTGTCTATATGCTCGACGGCAACGCAGTGATGGACCGCCTGAATGACAAACTGCTCAAACAGCTGGCAGAAAACTCACCGCCGGTGATCGTGGCTGTCGGGTATCAGACCCCCCTCCCCTTCGATCTTAACGGCAGGGCCTACGACTACACGCCTGCCGCAGAAAGCGAAAAAACTGATGCCGGCAACGGGCGTTTTAGCCGTAAGAATGGTGGCAGCAGCGACTTCCGACAGTTACTGGAAACGCGTATAGCGCCAAAAGTGGAACAGGGATTGAATATCGATCGGCAGCGCCGCGGCCTGTGGGGGCACTCCTACGGCGGCCTGTTCGTGCTGGATACCTGGCTGTCCTCCTCTTACTTCCACACGCACTACAGCGCCAGCCCGTCGTTGGGCAGAGGTCATGACGCTCTGCTACGCCGCATCATGGCAGTCGAGCCGTCGCAATACTGCGCTAAGCGCCTGGCGATAATGGAAGGTTCGGCGACGCCGGGCGATAACCGGGAAACGCATACCGCCGGGGTGCTGACGAAAATTCATGCCACCCTTACCACGCTGAAAGATAAAGGCGTCAATGCCGCCTTTTGGGATTTCCCGAACCTGGGACACGGGCCGATGTTCAACGCCTCATTCCGCGGAGCGCTCGTCGATATCAGCGGTGAAAACGCAGGTAATACCGCAGGCTGTCATTAATTAAACCGCAAAATACTGCCCGCCTTTACGCGGGCAGTTCGCCTGTCACACGCCAATCAGAATGACGCGGTAATACCGGCATAATAAGCACGGCCAGGCTCGTTATAGGTATTCGCCCCTTCGGAAGAGCGGTAGATCTGTTTATCAAAGAGATTGCTGACACCGACGTTTAGCCGCAGGTTTTTATTAATATCGTAATTAAAGTTCGTCCCCACCAGCGAATAAGCTCCCAGCTCTTTCCCTGACAGACGGCCAGTATCTTCGCTGCGAGTTTCCGCATGGGTACGCGGTTTTTGTCGGCCGTATAACGTCCAGTTGACGCTGGCCGAGAACGCCTGGGTGATGGTCCAGTCAAGCGAGTTATTGATGGTATATTTCGGAATGACCGACAGCGGGTTACCGGTGTCTTTTTGCTCCGAGGTGATCATCCAGGTGGCATTGGTATTCCAGTTCAGCCGATCTTTCACCAGCGGGAACGCCATGCTGGCTTCGATACCGTCCACCAGCGCTTTTCCGCCATTCTGCCACTGGAGGATATATGCACCTGAAGCGGTTTGCCCGATAACATTGTCCCCGGCCACGATCTTATTCTGGTAGTCATTGCGGAAGTAGGTCACGCTGGCGTGGTAGTCTTCCCAGGCGAACTCCAGCCCAATTTCTTTATTGATGCTGATTTCCGGATCGAGATCTTTATTACCGATCAGGTAGCAGCCGCCTGAGGTAATATCTTTTGGACAACCGTTACCTTTCGAGTAGAGCAGATAACCTTCGCTGGATTGATACAGGTTGGGTGCTTTGAAGGCTCTGGCAATCCCCGCTTTGACTTTGAAGTAATCGCCCAGTTCCTGCGAGAGGTTCAGGCTGGGGCTGAAGTTACCGCCGGACTCGTTGAGATAATCAAAGCGCAGGCCCGGGATAAGATTCGTACCGGGAACCGGCTCAATATTATCTTCAAGGTACAGCGCACTGATTTGGGAATGGTTTTTACTGCTGCGTTCCGCAGCCGAACCAGAAATCCCGCCGATATTACTGTCATTCACCGTCAGGCTGGTAGAGGAAGGGTCATCGAGCTCATCGCGGCTCCACTCCGCCCCAACGGTCAGCGTTTGATCGACCAGGGCATTCAGCGGAATATTAAGCTCACCGCTGGTTCGCCAGGAGCTCAGGCGATTGGTCGTGAACTTTTGATCCGCCGAAATTCGCCCTTCGCCCCCGCCGGATAATCCTTCGTTCATACGGGTGTTATTGGTTTTCTCGTAATAGACACCAAAACGGCTTTGTCCCCAGTCCCAGATACCATTGTGCGTAATGCCATAATTCTGCCGGTACAGGCGGTTCGTCTCTTCGCCGGATTTCGCCAGGCTTTCAGTAACGGCACTGGAGGCGCTGTTTTGTTTTGGTATCGCCCGCATAGATATTCCCCTGGCGGCTGTATCCGGCTTCGAAATCGAGAATTTGCTGCGGATTTAATTTCCATGAGACGACGCCGTTAATATCTTTGTTGCGCACCCCTTCATGCCCGGCCGCGTTTTTCGTACCGGCTGAGGAGTTAATATCCCAGCTGTCGGCATCGGTTTTATTCAGATTGCCGTACAGACGCATGGTCAGCGCATCGCCAGCCAGCGGCCCACTAAGGCTGAAGTTGGTACGACGCGTCGCGCCTTCATCGCTGCTTTCCGGCTGGTTGGTGAATAACGACAGCGAACCGTGCCAGTCGTTCGAGGGGCGTTTGGTAATGATGTTCACCACCCCGCCCGCTGCGCCCGAACCGTAGCGCGCCGCCGCAGGGCCGCGGATCACTTCAATACGCTCAACCTGTTCCGCTGGCACCCAGTTGGTGTCGCCGCGGGTATCACGCTCTCCACGCCAGCTATACCGCACAGAGTTGCGCGACGTCACCGGTACACCATCAATTAAAATTAAGGTGTTTTC
This sequence comes from Enterobacter sp. SORGH_AS_0287, assembly GCF_031453695.1. Taxonomy (NCBI): domain Bacteria; kingdom Pseudomonadati; phylum Pseudomonadota; class Gammaproteobacteria; order Enterobacterales; family Enterobacteriaceae; genus Enterobacter; species Enterobacter sp. SORGH_AS_0287. Next base: position 40,964 of record NZ_JAVIZW010000002.1, on the reverse strand, counting down.
CGGCCCCATGCCGCGAATGTCGATCTGGCGGTTATTACCACGTGTGCCCGAGGCGCTGTTGCCGGTCAGATTCACACCGGGCATTTTGCGAATAATATCGGAGAGGTCGTTGACCGGAGGATTCTTTTTAATATCATCACTGGTAATAATCGACACACCCGGCTGCTGTTTGAGTACCTGCTCAGCGGTGGCTTCCACCACCAGGGTCTCGTCGTTATCGTCGGAAGATTTGGCCACTGATACCTGACTATTCAACCCAACCAGCAGCGCAGTTAGCGGCCATAAGATCTTGTTAATTCTCATACCTATTCCCTAATAAATGCCTAACGTAAAAGTGATTGATCGTTAAGCTCACATCCTTGCCAGATATTTTTTACTGTCATTATTGCTTTATGATAAGAATGATAATTAATATCATTTAGAGGGAGGTAAGGCAATCCTTAACAACATGGGCGTGCGGCACTGAGGGAATAGATTCACGTGATGCCATTCAATTCGTTACGCGTAAGGCTTACTGATAGTGTGTAGCTTTCCCTTCAGGCGTGACTCATCCGTCCGTCATCAATACCACCACGCCAAAGGCCGACAGCAGGCTCATCATCGTGCATGATCTGAAGTCTGATGTTTGCGAGGAGCGAACTTTTGCCTCAGTGTAGAGAGAGGGAGACCTCTAAAAGTGAAGTGAATAGTCTGTTTTGGCGGGATGCTTATACACCCACCATCGGACATGTATTCACTGACCATCAATTAGCGGAAAAATTGTTTCGATGTTTATCTGCAGAGTGCCGGTTGACGAATCGAGAATGACCCTGAATGTGCAGTTTGAGCTGGGCGTTAATCCACGCTCATCATCGTGGCTGAAGGGGGACACTGGCGTACGGCTTGACTCTGTCAGGTAAAAGAAGGTGAATAATATGGAGGCGTCTACAGCTTTCAGAAGCTCACTCTCACCCAGTTCTCGCAAAAGGGTTAAGGCAGGAGATAAAAAGGCCTCCTATTTTGTCGAATAAGAGGTTTAAAGTGAATCAGGATAAAATGCTGAGACGTCTCCAGCTCATTGTTCGACCCGCAGGCAATGAAAAGAGATTTCATTGTCTACAGGGTGCATCTGTTCAAACACAGAATACGCTCATTAAAGACAATTTCGGCATCAGGCGACTGTTCCCGGACAAGAAGAAATGAACGTCAATAGTCCCGGCGTTAAAGATTTAAAGCCGCGTTCACAGCCTGGGTTATTGACTTAACAGTGTATTTCACCGACTTCTCAGCGAATTTGTAAAGCGGCCAGTCGCAGTATCGAACGGAGAAAGTTTAACCGCATTGTACTTGCATACTTCAACTAAGGTCGCGCGGTGCCGGGTGCCTCCCGGTGAGGTGCCGTTAACCGACATCCCGTGGCATGAAGGCTGATTAATACAACACACCACCCCGCCGCTCAGGGGGATTCATCGCGCACAGAAAACATGAAAAACGGGGTACGCAGTGCCGGGTTTTACCCGAAGAGCCTTTGGCCAGCTGCCGTGACTCGCGTCTTTGCGTCGTCATGTCAATTGCTGTTTCGCCCCACGTATTCGCGGGTTTCACTGCGTATATAACTGGATAATATCAAAAAAAGTAGTTTGCCATTATTCTTCCGTCAGTGCGTGCACTCCTTAACAGCATAGTAATTTGTATAAATTAATGCTGGCTTGCTGTTCGCCCATGAACTTAAAATGTGTATTTTAATCCGACGCTCATAACTAAATTTTCATTAGATATGCCAGCAGCATCACCACTTGTGTGCTCGAACTCGTCAGTCTCACGATCTAAATCTGAAGACCACCCTTTGCCTTCAGAATATTTTGTATAATCGAGTTCGGTGTAGACCTGAGTATTATTAGTAATATAATATGCAGAATTCAATGTTAGTCCATACATACTGGACGGCCCTGTCTTCTCCCAGAAAGAAAGATGTCTGGCATAGTGTTCGTCACGATCATGGGCATGTACCCAGTGGCTGTATTTTAACAAGGCAGAAATTTTAAAATTGCCATTTGTATATTCAGATGACAGACCAATATAAGGCGCAGTAAATTTCTGACTATAACCAATCCCATTGACATTCAGGGGGAAGTTACCTTTATATGCACCATTGTTATAATCATAGTACCCCCCATGGCTAGTCCAACTGTAACGACTTTCTTCATAACCTGCCATGAAACCCAGACGAAATAACGCGTTAGTGAAAAACCACCCTGTCGCATTAACATCATATTTATTCGCGTAATTGACTCTCGTCAACTCTGATGAATGATCGGTCCAGTGTGATTGTGCCGGATCCTGCCAGTCATAATCATCCATGTGGCCTGAACCCTGTGCAATGGATGTCCACCCATTAACATTCATTGACATCCTGGGTATCGGCTCCCAGGTCACCCCGGCTTTCAGAATGGCAACATTATTTAATTTCCATTTCAGTTGACTCTGTTTATTACCACTTCCGGCATCGTAAACAAACTCATTTGCTTTGCCCTGCAAAACGCCTACGGACATATCAACTGAAAACGCATCTGCTGAAAAGGGATTTTTACTCTGATGCGCAAAACTATTTCCCGCATAAAGCAAGAGAAACGATGTGCCCATGACGTGTAGTCGAGCACTCAGTATTAAATGGCACATAATAAATTTATCCAGTTTCATTATGCATGTTGATGGTATCAACTTCTTTAAAAAAATAAGTAATGACTCAGATAAATATGTGATATTTAAAAATCATTATCCGACTTTTTTTAAAGAAATTTCAGGCCAGTAAAAACCCTGTCCATAATCCAGACCAACTCGAGTGGCCATGTGCAAATCGGCCTTAGTCTCAATGCCTTCTACCAGGACCTTTTCAGTACAGAGTTTGAGAGCCCCAACAAATGACGCTAGCATAGAATAATTTTTATCCCGATATTTCCACAGAACAGATTTATCGATCTTGACGCCGAAGAATTGTATTCGAGAAACCAGGGTTAACATATCTTCCTTAACATCATCCAGCCAAACACTGGCACCATTGTGTTTTAGCAAGGACATATTCTTTGATAGTGTATAAAAGGCCTCCTCATCAATATTCAGAAGATTATCAGGGTCCTGCAATTCAAGATTGACATTTTTTCCAGCCAGAAGCTTACTAATATGATTACACAACTGTGTATCCAACAGAATTTTTGTGGGTATATTCATAAAAAGTGATAACTGATTATCTACACGCAGTGACAATTGTGCGCGTATCACTTTAAATAAAAAGTCCTTGCTGGCACCGGAAAAAAACTCCTCTACAGAAAAGTTTGATGGCAACGCTGACAATACCTCAAAACCAATCGTTCTTCCTGATGAGATATTGACAATCGGCTGAAGTCGGAAATGAACTTCCTCCATTATCTTTTTCATAAAACTACCTAAGTTGCTGTTATTCTCTTTACTGCATGATAAATTAAACGGTCAAAATGACAGTTATCCTGCAAAAATACCAACTTCACGAAAAAGAATATAAAAACCATTGATAACAATTGAAAGATGATATTCACATTCATCGACACTCATAGTGGGCTTTAACGTCCCAGTGGTTATGATGGCTTTGCAGCCCTTAAAAAAGTCAATATAATTTGAAAAACATATGATGCACGTGAAAATCAAGCCATCACGACGCAAAATTATCCTGAAAAATATCTCATCACTCTTCGCATGATCGCGCCAGCGACAGAGAAGACAAGTAGCGTTCCGAAGCCATGCAGGTAAAACTGAGCTTAAAAGCAGATCAGATGTGAATGTCTTACCTCCCAAACTAACATATTAATTATTGATTAATATGGATCATTGAGATTTAATGCAGGGAACCAAATACTCAGTAATATAGAGTAAGCCTTCGTTTCTTTTTTCCAGTCTCAGGCAATCAGGCCCCTTTCTGCGCGTCACAGAATACAAAGGCAGAACGCCCTGGTAGACGAGCCTTTGTAACTCATATAGATTTTTAAATTCATACCTCATTTTTATTGAAAGCCACTGTTCAGCAGAGGAATCTTCTTCTACTTCCTGACCACACAGAATATACGAAAATGGAATTTCAATCGTACTTACATCGCCATGATATCCATCTCTGTATGGTGACGCTCCCTTGAGTACCTTAAGCAAAACCAGGCTCTCCTGCTCTCTTTCCACAGCCAATTCAACAAACTCTGGATTTGGAGTACCCATTACAGGTTTTCCTGTTTTGAGCTGTTTATATGACCATTCAAATTCATTTATCTTTGAGAGATAGTCAATGCGTGGAACAAGATGTTTGAAACTCCAGTTTTCGGCTTCTCGAAATTGTTTCGGCGACACCCCAAAATGGCTTTTAAAGGCTTTTGTAAAGCTTGGGTGAGAGTTAAACCCTGAGCTATGTGCAATATCAATAACACTTAAATCCGTAGCCCTTAATAAAATCGCGGCAGTCGTTAATCTTCTGAGCCGGTTGTAAGAAGCAACAGAAAAACTCGTCTGCTCTTTGAAGAATCGCTGTATGTACCATTTTGAAAATCCCGATCTCTCAGCGATGCGTTCTATGGGTACTGTTTCAGATTTGTTTTTCTCAAGCCACTCGATCAATGTCATAACTATTTCATGCTGACGTACATTTTTCATTTAATCTTCGCCAAAAAATATAATGCATTTAGTGTAGTCGCAATCGTAACTGCCACAAGCAGGATTACATTGCATCTCATGTTTTCCGGCTAAAATTTTCCGCTCCTGCCTGGCACTCGCCTCAGGCAGCGGTTTTATTCTTTAACAACAGGTGAAGATGCCTTCTTCAGAACTCAGAAAGTTGTCTGTCAGAGATTTAGATTCCAGGTTGCCTGTTCCTCCTTTTTTTAATAGCCATGAACGCCTGCTCACGTCTGCCTCCCCTTCCACTTGTTTACGGTTGTAATGTCCTTCCCCATGCTGACGGTGATCAATGCAATATTTTACCCTCTTACTCAGGATTAATGTCCTGGCGTAACTGACCTGATCATAACGGTGTTTTGTAATTTACGCTGATTATATTAAAACTGATATAAATCAATTTGCAACTTTATTAATTTTATTTACTAAACAATGGCATTTTTGAATAAACTCATTAATTGAATTGCAAGTAATAATAATTCGCACATATAGATAAAGATGTTTATTATCAACAAGATAGAAGTGTGACATTTCTGCACCACCCTATTTAAAATGTTAAATTTATGTATACTGAACACGAAAATTACTCATCTGAAATGTTTTGAATCCATTATTAGTGGCTATGTTTTTGCCGGATACTCAGATCAAGGAAAATAAATTTAACATATTGAGCACATATTTATCTCATCACAAAAAGATCACTGGTGAAATATTATTCACCTTTCCGCCAATTCAATTTAGATACATGAAGAAAATTATAGCAAACTAATAAATTCATTCTCTATAAATAGAATATTTAGAATCGTTAACACACTGTCAATTCATCATACTTATCAGTACCTTAGGATATAAAATATATCACAGATATCGCTTGCGTAATTATTCAAAGGGGAGTAGCAATTGCATATAATGCTTCTGACTATTTCGAATGAAAAACAGACCCAAGTATGATCAGATTCCAGCGTGAACATACTTATTTATATGAAATGCATATAATTTATCTTTGCTGCTCATGCTCAGCACCTCTTTATGTTAATTTAATGTTAACGCACAGGGGTTTGAAATAAGGTTAGTGATGCACATCTCGTTGATACCAGGCAATCCCTGCCCCCGGAAGTTCGGACGAGATCTGGAGAAAGACAAGAGGCAGCAAGGCGAAGCAGGTATTTGTGCTGATATGTCCACATGACACTCTGGCCAAACAGGTTGACTAATGCGATGTCAATATCTTCAGAGAGTCCCCCCTGAAACAGAACTACGTATCGTCTCCCGGTGTTTCGTCTGTCTCTTAAGCAGGAAAACAGCCCCCGGCCACTCTGGCCGGAGGATGTTTAAGGGCATCCACCCGTTTTTTGGATCCCCGGACGCGGCACGTTAGCGTCAAAAGCTCAAGCCAGCGGCCCCTGAAAGAAGGGATCACAGGGTATGCGCCTCGCTTAATGACAGCAGCCCTCCTTCCGCCGGATCGCAACCGGACAATTTATAACTGTAGTAAGCATGTCCCTGCGACTTTGTTTAACTGAAGAAACATTGCTGGAGCACCCGGTCATCGCTGCCGTGGCTGAAGAAGTAACGGAAATCGTAGTGGCCTTTACCCCCGCCGAAAGATACGGCTGGTGCCTGTGTTCAGTGCGTGATTTTTGTATGCAGGTACGGCTGCGCGCGCATGATCGTCGCCTTTGCCGGCGAAGTCTCTGCCAGCTCGCTAAAAGGATCATCATGTAATGCGCAGGATATCCGGTGCCACTCCATATAAAATGTTTGTGCATAACCGGGCGAATTTATCCGTGCCCCCCACTTCAGTGCCCAACGCATGAAACGATGTTTGTTTTTAACTCATCGATCCCCCGATACACGAACATGCGAGACAGCCAAAACGGAGAGCGATACTGCCGGTCAGCACTGGAAAGCATCGCCACCTGTTTGCTGCAGCCATTTTTTACATGTTAACGCAGGTTCGCAAACGCGAACTCCCGACATCCAGAGCATGGCCCTGCAGTTCAGATAAGTATGTCATCTCAGTCCTCCCATCAGTATGCGTTACTGAGGGTTTATCCCTGTGCCAGATTTCAGCGCAAGGGACCATATCTTCCAGCGGAGTCATAACCTGGCTTGACATCGCAGATCACCGGCAGTGATTCAGGGGTGAGAACCAGCGCAATCAGTGTGAATACGACGAGGCAGAGAGAAGTAAAGTACGGGAAAAAATCGATTAACTTCACGATCCGAAAATTGCCCCATACGGTCGGCCAGGCGTAAAGATTCTTTTATGAGCACTGAAAGCCAGCCTCTTGACCAGACAGCGGTGAAGGACATCCCGGAAAAGGACCAGAAAGGAGAAGTTGTTTAGCACCCTGTAACAGGCCACAGTAAAAAAATTGGCGCACAATCTTACATGATGAAAATGATGATTCATCTGGAAATGGCGCTCTTAGGAAGGAAGAATAACGATGGATAACCCACATCCCCCACTCTACGTCTATCGGCTAACGTGACGCATTTTATCGCACACCGGACTGAACTGAAATCAGACGGTCACAATGCCTGGAGGGATCAGGCCTCAAATAAGCAAGCCAGCAGTTCCGCTCCCGAATCACATCAAAAGGCCCGTACAGGCCTTCAGAAATGGTAAAAGATTGACACTCACCAGGATGACGCTGACTCAGTACAGGGTTCAGGCTTCTTTTCTGTAACCATGCAAGATTGCCAGCATAGCAAGCAGATAGATAGCGATAGAAAATATACTGGATTCAAAACCAAATCCACCACCACTTACCAGCTCATTATGGGTATGGAGTGTAATAATAAAGACATTGTGCTCATCTGGCTGACTTCCGTCGCTGAAATGGATGATATTATTCAAAGATAAAATATCCCATACAACATGAAAAATGATGCCAGGCCATATACTGCCCGTTCTTTCATAGATCGCGCAAAAGAGATAATTAACAGACAATCCACTAACCAACAAAAATATCATGTCATTAGTCGTGCTGACCTGATTAAAATGCAGGAGAGCAAAGACAATCCCTACCACAGTTGCAGACAAAATATTATTGTATTGACGCCGTAACACACCATAAAACAACCACCTGAAACAGACTTCCTCAGCAACCCCAGGAAATAAAGCCATGATAAAGGAATAATAAAAAGCGCCCACTAAAGATGCGTGTGTAATGGATAGTTCACCACCACCAAAGAGATAACTTAACAAAATTGAAAGCATCACAAGAGCGAAGCCAAAAAAAGACCATAAATAGATGGACTTTATAGTAAGCGCAAAATTCTTCGAATTAAGCTGAGGGAGTGCATTGTGGTAAATATACCTGTTCGTAAATGAAGCCATTGTCACCACGAAGAGTAATGCAAAAAATGTAAAAACGGAAAGGCTGGCTAAATTATCCCCAGCCAAGGAAATAATATACAAACCAGAAAAATTGATACTGATAGACAAATAGCACAATGAGAGCACAGTAAACAATAATGAGAGGAACCACATGCTTTATACCTCAAGCAGTTAAAATACGAATATAAATTAATACTCTTAAAAACAGGCTATCATCCGTATTTAAGGATGTACAAAAAAAAGTATGGTCACTGGCAAAAAAAATGCGATCTTCTTCTCGACCATCCTTTTCATCGTTATGAAAATCAACATCCTTCATGCAGTCAGCGAACGATTTAGTATGTTCTTTATAACCATAGGATTTACATTTTCCTGTATTCAACTGATGTTGTTGCTCATCTGAAATATGAAGTGAGCAAAAACGTCATACCTGAAAAAATAATATCGCAACAATGCGTATCAGCAGAGAATAAATTCGCTCCTTATAAAAGACAGCGTCAGCATGGGGGAACAAGGAAAACATTCAATTACACTGTTATCATTATATAGTACATCCGTTGATGTTTCCTTTGCGTAAAAAACTATACAAACGCAAGATTACAATCACTAAATACTTTTCGATGCGTAATGACATATCCATAAAAAGGCATCAAATCGTGATTAAGAGATTTCAACCACTACAATAGAATGTAATCCTTCTTGGGGTAAGAATATTTAAGGTAATAACTGAAATAAAGCTATCGAAAAGGCTTTTATCATATTCAATACCCCCTACTCCCTGAGGGCAAATGGAATATGCCTTGATATTTTCGCTTTGTCCAAAGCTATCATAAAAATACATAACCTCAATGCTTTTTGTTTTATCCTCTTTGATATTGAAACCTTCCTGGAGCACAAAAACTTTTTTGGCGCAACCAGTAAGGAGAAAAATCAATGATGTTACGCAGATCAATATAAGCCTCATAGTCCTGAATAAGCCTCTCGAAACGATAGTTTTTACCTCCTCTTATACATTCAGTGAAATCAAAATGGGGAGATACACGGATTTCATTATTTATGATTGCCTGTTTAACTTCAATGCAGCAAAAAATAATTCAGTAATAAGCCCAGTTATTTACTACATGGATCTGCGATTTTTATAAATCGATTATCATAAATCAAATAAATCTCACCGGGCTCAGTCAGCACCTTATTTTTAATAAACTCGCCAGGGCGCAGATACCAGGCTTCGCCATCTTCTTCCTTTGTACCGCACCCTGGCTTCACTAACAGTTTAAACCATGTATTTCCCGTATTTTTTAACAGCCCGGATGCTTTTTGATAGTCCCATTTAAAGTTGATGTTTCTTGGACGTACTACCAGTATGGTATCCATAATAACAATGGGCTCAAGGCTTATGGCATCTCCTCGCAAATTTTTGGCAATATGATTAAGCGTAGGGATCTCTTTAAATGAAATTCTGTAATAACGTTCGCTGCTGTCCTCTGGCCCATGATAGTAAAACTTAAAATACTCGCTTTCACCTGCCTGCAAGGTCAGCTGACGGGGTGCAAATAAAAGCTCACCGTCCTCCGGTCGTCTTTTAATCTCACGACCGCCCGGGCGATCAATTTCCGCGACTGACACCTGGTATAACCGAGGTGTTTTGTTATTATTTACTACTTTCTTTGACACATAAGTACTGTCTGCACGCATTGAAAAGGTCAGATTGCCCAGCGATATGGCATTCGCATATCCAGGTAATGTCAAAAAAAAGATTAATGATAAAATAATACCACTGTACTTACTGAATATTACGCCAGGTCGCTTTAACATGAATTTCTCCGGAGGCGCTCACCTCACCATACCAATCGTTACCCTCTACTGTCTTTAACGAGATGGGATTATTCATCGGTATCGAAAATTGCACAGTTGATTTTTCAAGATACCCCACCTCTCCTGTTGAATCATTCCAGGGCGATGTCAACCACAAAGCATCTGTCATATCCCGCCACTGACTGTCACATCCCGCATCGTACGATTTAACATCACCTGTCTGCGTGGTAAATGATAATGTTGCCGGGAAAGGAACCTGAGACGTTCCATCCGATGAACTAAAGATACAATATGCTCTCCCGTCAATGCTTTGAGTCGGTCCCGTGACTTTAATTAATACTTCATCCGCAGCAGTTCTCCCGCTGGTAGTCACAATATAACCAAAGTCCAGTGAAGGTTCACTGTCTCCCACTGTCCCTTCCTTAGACGGAGAGGTTGTGTACTCATCAGAAATAATACTTACGCTGAAATCCCTTGGTTTAATGATTAAGGTATTCGAGGTAGAAAACTCATACCATCCGGACTCTGGCGATGTAGTATTTCTGAACCGAAAGTTGAACAAATCCTTGGTGTTTATATCACTGATACCTAACGAAACCAATTTCTTAAAGAAATCGCTCGAGAAAAAGATATAAACTGAACTTGAGGATTTCAACTCGTTAAAATTGTAATAATAGGCCGTTCCACTGACCGGTCTCCAGGAGTTTGCATCAAGACTGAATTGCATGTCATAAGGAGTTATCGAGCTTTCTAATGACGCGTTATTGATTGCAGGGAAAATCTGTATAGAGACATTACTCAGTCCATCAGTTTCTAAGTTATAATTTACCATTTTGCAGCTTAGGCCGGATTTCGTACCAATAGTCTGTAACTTACAGTCACTATTACCTTCACCTATGGTAGGCTCTCCGTCACTGTTAATAAATATTTCTGCCAGCGCATTAGTATTGATTAACCTGAGGTTAGCTGATTTATGATGGGTGACTTTCCTGACATACCACTGACCGCTTTGCTGATCCTTGCATCTCGCACCGGTACTTGCGTCATAATTATCAGAAGATTGACAACTGTTGATCGTCATACTGAAACTACTTCCCACCGGCATTTGCTGCAGATACTGATAGAACGAGTCAGACATCATCCCGTGCATCCATTTTTGCCCCCCAGAGGTCACCGTCGCGCCATAAAATCCCTCATTATCGGTTGATTGCGGTAAAATCAGACTGGTTGACATGTCACATCCTGAATACCAGTTTATACACCTCAAACCGGTCAACGGATTCGAAAAAGGTGAATTCTCAAGCCACATGTCATATTTCCACCCAGCCGTTAAAGGGGTATTGTAACCATTGTCTATATATCCCAGACTCTGTTGATAAATTGTACCAGATCCATTGTATTTAAGTCCCGTCCATCTATTGGCACCAGTCATACGCGGATCTAATGCCGCACCAGGTGTAACAAAGTAGTTATCATCTGAGTTATTTTCTACAAATACAAAATTCTCAACAGCCGCATCTGGCCAGACCGTTTTCACAACAGCTGCCCTTACGGTGGAAACATAACCCAAAAACATTACTAACCCGGCTAAACAAAGCAGATTAACTTTCATTATTTTCACTGTTGCCTCCCAGGTTGACATATGAGTTCAGCCCCTCGCAAACCACATCCCCTACCCAAACAGCGCCGCGCGCCTTACTCAGTTCAAGATCGACTTCACAGGTTTTAGATTGATCGTATTCAAAACTAATTACAGGATATTTTTTATCAATATCCATAACGAATTCGCCTTGATCATCTGTCTGGGTACGGCCTATGTGGTTGTTTATTTTTGCATTTGTTAATAATGTCCCGTCCTCCGCGTGTATCCTCCCGGAAACCGTAACCATTTGCTTGATCTCAGGTTCAATCACCGCAACGTTACCCGGGTAAAGGGTCAGTTGATTTTTGCGGCCCTTAACAATATCGTAACTATCAATGGAATTTTTATTATTCTGTATTTCGATCTCATACTTATTATATGCCGATAAGGGTAAGTAACTTTTCTTCCCACTGATTGTATAAGATCGACCATTTACTTTCGCATTGAGCTGTCCGCTATCTTTTAATCCTGTATTAAAAATAACGCCCGACGTCCCATCTGTACGCCCGCTTGCTGCTATGTTAGAACCTTGCCATCCCAGACTACCGTTAGCGGTTAAGTTTGTATTTATGTACCCGCTAGCACTGCTATTTATGTTTACTGTCCCGGTTGAATAACGCGTATCGAACATTGCATATGCGCCGCCACTCAGTGTCTTATCACCTTGCGTATCGCCTGAAATAGCTCTCGAAACGTCAGCACCCAGAGTTTTGATCACACCATTATCAAATTGTTTTCGCGCTGAGACGTTAGCAACTGTATAACCATTCTGGTTTGAAACCCCTGTACTGATCCAGTTTCCCAGAGGTAATGAGAAATCCAGAGCGAAGTACTTACCCGTATTCGGATTATCATTGCCGTTACTATAACGCTGCATACCTAAACGCAGCCCTAAACTCCCCCAGGAACCACTGTAGACCGTCTGATAATAATCCGCGTTATAATATGAACTGTTATATTGACGATCATTATTGTAACTTATACTGAAAGTGCCTAATTTGTCCCACAAGGCACTGAAGTTAAGCGAGCCTCCAATAGCCCGGCTGTCTGCGTCCGTGCGTCTTAGTTTTTTTCCAACCTTCGTCTTCTCAGTATTAAGCCATACTGAACTAAATCCTCCAGGCAATGCAGCACTGATACTGCCGATCGTGCTCCAGGAGTCATCACTTGCAGCCATATTTTGTAAGCTGACATTAATCGTATCCGTTAGGGGTACGGTAAACCTGCTTTCAGCAACAGCCATGCTGTCATAGCCGTAACCTGTTGCGGCCCAGGAGACAACATCCCAGGAACCTGACGCTGAAACACCGAGCAGCCAGCTGTCTTTTGATTCAAGCGATTTACCATCACTCTCATACCAGCGATCCATATTAAATCGCCCTCCCCAAATCTGCCATGCAACAGGAGCACCTAATCCTCGCCCCCGGCTGAACAGCTTATTCACGCGTTGTTTACGTTTGTTAATTACACGCCCATTAACCACGATTTCAACATCAACATCATAGATGCCATAAGGTAGTCCACTGGTGTCAACCTCATGGTTCCCCATAGAAAAGTTTTGAACACTTAAAAGCCGGCCATCCCGAATCAGATGTACCTCACCCGCCGCAGGTAAAAAAGCCACTATTGGTGTAGCTGACTGGGAATTATCAAACACAGTGGAGCTGGCCTGATTGCCCCATGAAAATCCATAAATTTTACCCGCAGAGATTGCCGTCATCGGTCCTAACGATTGCAGGTTCCACGTATCTAACATCCCCCCAGCAAAACGGTAACCGGCAAAGTCTTTCTCGTACATTGCCTTATATATTTCACTTTTATGGTCATCACTACCGATACCATAAAATGAACCGTTCAAAACGACATGATGTTCACGCAAAGAGGTGACACTATTATATGAAAGGTAACTCGATGTATTATCAGTGCCATTGCGCATCTGATTATTATAAACACCAAGATTATAGTTGAGTGTGCTACTTACTTTTTTCACACTCGACTGCCCAATATCTGTCCCTCTCTCACGTAGAATAGTGCCAAGAGCTGCGCGATCTACAATCAATTGCAGAACTAATTCCTTCAGGCTTAGCTTGAGTTCAGCCTTGGGTGTTAATTCAATTTCCAGCTTATCACTAAAAGAAGAATCGGCTAATGATACTAAGCGATCTTTTGTTTCATTATTCAGCGCTGCATTATTAGAATCATCTTCTAATTCAACTTTTTTTATTTTTATATTCCCGCCATCGAGCATGATGAAAACACTACCAATTCTTTGATCATCTTTAACGCCCTTGTTACCTTGCAGATGTAGATATAGCGGTAATGACATACCATTTTGTAACGCCATACTGAAAGCCTGAGGTACAATAACCCCGTCAATTTGAAAAGGTTGATTGCCTTCAGCATGACCACAGACAGGTACGAAAAGAACTCCAACCCCGGCAACCATGCAAGTTTTAACGATCAAGGATAATGGTTTTATTTTCATGAGTTATACTGCCCGATATTATGCTATTTTATAGGGATAAATGTTTCGCCCTGCCAGAGAGCCACTCGCCCCTTATCCTGAGCTGTATCAACATGGGTAAACCTTCTACTTTTACCCGGCATCAAATAATAATTTTCCTTACACTCTTTCCCTTCTGACGCTTTCAGGCAAGGTCCATATGCAATAATTCTTAATGTTGCATTACCGGTATTAGTCATTACGCCATTTTCAAACGTTTGACTATAATTTACCTTTCTGGGGGCAACAACCAAGATGGTTCCAATGCGTGCAGATGCAGTTGCTACAGCACTCCGTTTTGAACCATTGTTTTGCGCGTTACTTAATGCCTGATCGAACCAAACAATTCGATAATATCTTTCCTTGTCGTCCTCAGGACCTTTGTAGAAAAAACGTATCACTTCGCTTGATTTAGCAGGCATGAGCATGCTTGAAGGCGTGAGAAGGATCTCATCTTTCTGAGCCATCGGAATAACTTTCCCACCATCTAATGGTGAGTCTAATTTTTCGATACTAATATTAATGAGTCGTCCATTATCAGTTGTATTCCGAATCTCCTTACTCAGTACTGTCGTATCACTGTTTATAAACGAGGTTATATCTCCAACATCAACAGCATAAGATGAAAATGAAATACATACAGCCATAAAAAATGGAAATAATGTTATTTTCATAATAGCAATCGCATTTAAACGCAGGGGAAGAAATCCCCTGCAAAATTAAGGAATTAATTAGCTGGTCCAGGTTGCATCGAACTGAACGCTAACATCACCGCTCCAGATGCCTTCAGGTAGCTGGCTGTAATCTGTTACTGCAGTAGTACCATCAGACGTACCGCCAATAATTGAGAAAGTAAATGCATCCTGGGCACTGGTGCGACCGGACACATTATAACCATTCGCCAGGGCGCTCAGATTTCCCCCCATGATGTTATTAGCCGTATCGATCATTACGGTATCTGCAGAGTTTTCAACAGCCGTGCCATTATAATCAACACCTACTGTCAAAGTGGAACCAGACGTATCCAGCTGAGTCAGCGTATTGGTTAAAAGACGTGATGTCAGTTTAAATGCAGTTGCCGTGGTGTCCCCTTCAATCGAGACATCATAAAGCCCTTTTTGCGAGTTAAAGCCCTTGATGCCTTCAGCATACTGGAATGACAAGCTCCCGAGAGGGGTAACGACGAGTTTGCTTGTGGTGTCTTTTTTTGCTGTAGCCGACCAGGTTGCAACCGCTTGAGCAGTAGTATCGGCTGCTTGCGCTACATTGACCCCTGCAAATGCCGCCACCATTGCCAGTGCAAGTACTTTATTTTTCATTTTCTCCATCCTGAATTTGTTGGGCACTCTATGCCCTATATCATGAAGTATCATATTACTGAGTTTCAGAAGCTTATCGCATACCACATATATGACAGCTTATTAGAAACACCCGATATATTGATTGACATCCCTGTCCAAACTGCCTCCATTTATGAAGAAGCACGGCGACCGTCCCTTATAAACTTCCTTTTTTCGTACTTCTATCCATTTGCAAAATATGATTTAAATCTACTTCGCATTTGAACGCGGCCATTCTAAAACTGACGCAAATCAATTTGCAACACATTGTAATGCATGGTGCAAATTAAGGCTCATTTGGAAAAGAATGGATTTATTATTAATATCTGACTGCAGCAGCGCGGCAAATTATCGGGCAAAAAAAAGCAAAGCAATAACAATATGTTACCGGTAACTTTTACGAATGAAAGCTACTTATCCAAGGTTAAAGAAATGTTTCAATTAAAGGGGGTAATGGCATGTTTTTTCGATCAATTCTGGCAGTCAAACACATACAGAGCACGATTAATATGCAAACTTATAGTTTGAATTGTTAATTAATAACAATAAACTCACATCACTTAAACAATGGATTTTGTGCATTATTATTCATTTTCGATCGAGTGATAATTATCTCATACCTATTGACCTACCCCGTTGATGGACTCAGTGTAGATTGGCACAAAGCGGACCAACATAAGAGGCGCAAAGTCCACTACGAGCGAGAAGCGGGCATCTCTTTCCAGTCTGCGAATTTTCGAGTGTTACTCGCCTCGTTTTTAATAAGGCACTGTGCTACTTTGTGAAGTCACTTGCGGCTGTGGGTGTACAATTTCACATTACGAGAGCTGAATTTTGGGCAGATAAAGATGATGCACATAACACCGCTGATTAATGGCTGAACTGCATAAATAAGGATAGCGAATTAAGTAGAAATATTATTAACGGCGATTACCATGTCTTGTGGACAGAACCCTCGTTACATACATAACCATTGCTTGACTGAGGTGCAGGTGATATTTATACCAAATGGCCAGATACATTCCTGTACAGAAAGATGCCAGGAATTGCACAACACCCCAGTGCAAAAGTAATGGATGATGAGGGTACGATTTACAATGACAAATCATATTGGGCGTACGATCCGTCTGGCCTGCCCCCAGTATTAGATACAACCGCCAGTAAGTAATGTCGGTTTGTTTACCTTCACATTTTCCATTCCGCCACCGTGCTGCAAACTCTGATGGCGTCTGATAATTCAGTGCTGAATGTGGACCACACGCGTTATAATCCTGCCTCCAGTCATTAATCGTTTTCCGGGCATGAACCATATCGCTGAACCCGTTTTCATTCAGACACTCATCGCGATAGCGTCCGTTAAAGCTCTCAATAAATCCGTTCTGCGTTGGCTTGCCCGGCTGGATTAAGCGCAACTCAACACCATGCTCAAAAGCCCATTGATCCAGTGCGCGGCAGGTGAACTCCGGCCCCTGGTCCGTTCTTATCGTCGCCGGATAGCCCCGAAACAGTGCAATACTGTTCAGAATACACGTGACCTGAACGCCTGAAATCCCGAATGCGGTGATAATGGTCAGACACTCCTTCGTGAAGTCGTCCACACAGGTCAGGCACTTGATCCTGCGGTCGGTGGCCAGCGCGTCCATGACGAAATCCATTGATCAGGTTGGGTGCCACCGCGCGGAGCAGCACAGCTTTATCCTATTCTCCTGGCGCATACCCCCGGTGAACTTCTGTTGTTCGTCACGTTCATTCAGAAACAACACCATGTTCCCGGGGCAACGTTGTAGCAGCCTATTGGTGCTGGGTCATAGGCATTATCCCGATCGGCTTCATCTGCAATCAGTGACAGATAATCTTTGTGCGTCATTGCCCGGGAAAACGTCCACACAAACACACCACCTCTAAATAGACTGAAAGTATAGATGTGCCACCAGTGAAAACGCCGTATGTCGTAAGAGAGAAGCCAGTTTGAATATCGGAAGCGATCGGCTTAATGCTAATGTATGCGTACATTAGCATTAACTTAAGTCACGTAATCTTCAGGGGGACGGTGCATGATGCCGTGCCTCATAATTACTCTGAGTGAATATTGCATTGCGCATCTTAGAGGAGAACCCGATGTCCATAACGCTTCAGAAAATATGTGAAAGTCTCAGAACACATTACGGCCACCATGAGTTATGGCTGGGCTGGCGGGACTGGAAAGTCCGGAAACATCGCCAGGACATGGAAAAGCAGCCTTTTGTTGCATCCTGCTCCGGCCGGTGCCTTGCGACCTATGACGGTGAAGGTGATTGCTGGTCCTTCATTCCAGCGAGGGACCAACTCCGCTTTAGTGAACAGACCGATTTTTACATTCTGGCCAGAAATAAAGACTTTTTTCTCAATGACCACACTGTTGCAGTGCTAAAGGATAAATATCGTTTCTGATATTCTGAGTGGATATTTATGAAAAGGGACAGGATTTATCCTGGAGCGGGAACAAAGGGTTTATTAGCACAGGAGCTGACACGGTGGATGAACCGAAATTCGATGAAGACATCAATACGTGGTTGCTGACTCTTCCTGAGACTCGTTCGGGCGGACGATATCAGAGTGCATGCAGGGTTGTGGTAACAAGAACGCTTAAGGAAACTTATTTTCCTGCCAGCGGCAGTCTCGACGTAAAAAAACAACTGACTGGCCGCTCATGCACTCTTGCACTTTACTGGAATGGTGGCGGGTGGCATCAGGAGCCTAAGTATATAGCGGAGTTTAAGGTAAATCCCTGGGATGGTACTACCGAGCTGGATTTAACGAACTCCGACTTTATGCTGGATTATAATTTACGGGGACGTGGACTCGGCTCCTGGATCATGCAGCAGCTGATTGCCTGGGCTAAGACTCTGCCCGCTGATACACCCGTTAAAGCCATAAGGACGTCTCCTGTCGATGAAGATGAAAAGGTAAATATGCTTCGTCGGGATCGTTTCTGGAACGGGATCGGATTCAAGTTCGCGCCAGGGGGAAGGCTGTCACTTCCTTTATGCGTAGGTGAGCTTCAGTATCCTAAAGGCCTCCATTGCTCCCTTATAGCTGTTCCTTTGCATAAAGGGGTGGATGACTTACACAGGCAGTGTGAGCGTCAGAAACTGGAGATTGAAAGGCTGGAATTCAGCCGGTTATATCATACAGAGCAAATCCGGTTACTGACCGAACGTCAGTGGGATGTATTACTGATAAAATTTACGATAGCTGTCCTTTTTTCTCCGTTCATCATTCCCTGCTGGTTATACAGCAAGGTGAGAGGAAACCGTGTTAAACGCATTAAAAGCTGAGTTAAAAGCGTACATGGAACCCTGCCTGATTGTGCACCAATGCCGGACCGATGCGGGAGAAACCAATAAGGATATCTGAATGCACTTTTATGTGGATGCATCAGGTCAGACCAGATGCAATTTTTTTGACAATACCCAGCCGGCCCCCCTCCTACCGAGTGCTGTCCTCAGATGCTAATCTGGATAAGGTTGCTAAGTTGGATCTGAACTAACCACTCACTTAAATTGTTAAAGAGACACTGCAGGAAGAATTTCAAATCAAAAAGGCGTCGGGTACCTGAAGGTCCGCTTAGAGCGAAAAGCGGACATTGTTGAGGCCAGAGAATTGTGCATGATGAGTTAAGAATGATTTATTCTCTGCATTAGAACCTGAAAAGCGTTTTAGCATGATGGGTTGTTAAGATAGCAATATATGAATTGGCTTGCTGACATCGTCATATTATATTATCTGTAACCGGCCGACAGTCATCTTTATTTGTTAACGGATACAGTTAAAAATCTCGACTTGAACCAGGACCAGCCACTAACAATACTTATGCCACTCAGGATTAGCATCGTCCCTAAAATAAAACCTGACCGTAGTTGTTCTCTCAAAATAAATACTGCCGTAATGACCCCAAATACAGGCGTCATGAATGAGAGAACACCGAGCTGCGATACCATGTATTTGCGCATTAAACTGAACCAGGCTAAATAACTTGCAAAGGCAACTATTGCGCTTTGGAAGATTAAACTAATAATCCCGACGGTACCAGGGTCAAAGTGATTCTGACCGGAAGAGTATGAATATGCTGATAAAAGTAAAAAACCTCCTGCAAGTTGACAGAAGAGTGTATGTGAGGCTGGAGACTCACTAAGAGAAGAGCATCTGACAATTATGGTAGTGGCCCCCCATGATAGTCCTGCAAGTAACCCCATTATGTCTCCTGCCAGAACCTGACTGGAGCTACCAACTGGATCCTTACCTGACAGAAACGCGACACAAATGCCTGTAAATGTAATTGCTATCCCTAACCATTGTGGCGCACACAGTCGTTCATCGGGCCTAAAAAACTGTAGTCCCATGGCAGCAAAAATAGGTGCTGTATAAAGGAATACTGACATGTGCGATGCCGATGTATATCGCAGGCCTTCAGCAACAAACAGGAATTGCAAACCAAAAAGTATGCCCACTGCTCCCCCGGGAACTAAGCAATTAGCAAAGTTTCTTAGAGGCGTTTTTTTAAAAATAATCAATAAACCTATAAAGCCCGCAGCAGCTCCACTTCTGATTGCTACCTGTAGAACTGGAGATATTTCATCGGCTACTCCTTTAATTGCGACCTGCTGAATTCCCCAAACTATACACAGTGACGTCATGGCCAGTGTGGCATATGTGTCAATCTGTTTTCGTTGTACTGTCACTTGATTCTCCATCAGACCAATTTATTTAAGGTGCCCAGGCCATTGTGTAATCCGTTTGCAGCGGGTCTTCTGGTTTATGCTTTGAGCATATAGATACATGATTGCACTGTCTGACCGGTAGATATGGTTACCTCTACCGGAACACGTTCATACTCATAACCTTCGAACTCATCGAGTATGTGCCAGTGATTAAGTAAATTCTCTGACGTGAAAAGAAAGCCCTGCACACGATTACCTGAGTCATCCAGCATAATTCCCGGATAACCCATTTCTGCTCCCCAACCTTTGGCGAGAAGAGATCCTCCCACGTGGCCCTCCTGCCATGTTCCCCCAATATTTTCAAGAATATGAGCGTTAGGCCGGCCAGGACCGAGAGTCCCGTAAACAAACAAACTTTCCATTATTCCTCCGGTATTGCTATGAAAATAGTAATGTTCTTTATGTTAATTTTGATTTTCGGACTCTGACCTGACAAATTATTTGTTCTCACAACACGCGTGAATTATTATCACGTGTATGATATTCGATCGCCT
The DNA here is from genome assembly GCF_031453695.1 of Enterobacter sp. SORGH_AS_0287. Classification (NCBI taxonomy): domain Bacteria; kingdom Pseudomonadati; phylum Pseudomonadota; class Gammaproteobacteria; order Enterobacterales; family Enterobacteriaceae; genus Enterobacter; species Enterobacter sp. SORGH_AS_0287. Next base: position 20,396 of record NZ_JAVIZW010000002.1, on the reverse strand, counting down.
TCCCCCATTGCAGACTCTGCGCGCTTTTGAAGCCACAGCCCGCCTCTCAAGCATGACGCTGGCGGCAGCGGAGTTGCACGTTACGCATGGCGCGATAAGCCGGCAAATCCGAAAGCTCGAAGAGCATTTGGGTTTTAAGCTATTTTTCAGGCTGACACGGCAGATAATTCTGACGGAGCAAGGGGGTGAATTTCACCATGTGGTTACCCGTCTTTTGAGTGATTTAATGAAGGAGTCTGAACGTCTGCGTGGAAGAAACCTGATAAAGAGTTTACGTATAAGTACAACGGTGTCATTTGCCAGTAAGTGGTTAGCACCGCGTCTCAGCCGGTTCAGGCAGAGATATCCAGAATTTGATATTCAACTGGATGTTACTGACATTAATGTGGATCTTAATGATGGTCAGGTAGATGCTGCAATTCGTTACGGCCTTGGCAATTATCAAAATGTTTCGTCTGAGCGTATGTTTGATGAAACAGTCACCCCTGTCTGTAGTCCAGGTTTTCTTGAAAAACATAATGGTCTGACCGAGATTAAGGAACTTTTAAACTGCGTTCTTCTTCATGAGTACAGAATGCAGGCGAACTGGCAGGCATGGTTTGAGATGGCCGGAGTAAAAAATTTCAGTTGCCATCAGGGGCCCTTATGGACTCTTGGCAGCATGGCGACTGAGGCTGCTATACGTGGCGAAGGTGTTGCTCTCGGACGCAGTCTTCTGATTGCAGATGATGTAGCTGCTGGAAGGCTTGTTGTTCCGTTTCCACGGTACAAGCTTAAGGCTGAACGGGGGTACGATTTAGTCTACCGTCCAGATAATCAGGATTCTTTTAAAATAAGCATCCTAAGACAATGGCTATCTGAAGAAATGAGCTTGCTAAAAGATTGAATGGCGTTTCAGGAAAGGTCCGCTTCTGGCACGGAACGGACGAACTAACTGTGTTGAATGTCCGCTATGAGCTGTGAGTTCAACGGGTCGATGCAACGCTATCCTTAATCAAGGGGGGACGTTGTCATGAAACGAAGAACTCGGATTAACTACACGCCAGAGCAGAAGGCAATTATCTGGGACAGATATAAGCAAGGTGATTCTCTACATGATATCGCCAGAATGTTCGACAGATATCATTCTTCCATTATGCCCACTATCCACCAGACAGGAGGCTATCGTCCTCCCGTGCGAAAACGGCACCGATTAGCGCTTTCGCTTGATGAAAGAGAGGAGATATCCAGAGGGCTGGTAGCAAAACTCAGTATCAGGGATATCGCCGCCAAATTATCAAGAGCGCCCTCAACGATTAGCCGCGAGGTCAGGAGGCACGGTGGTGCAAAACAATACCGTGCAGCAAAAGCCGATGCTACTGCGTGGGAAAATGCACTGAGACCAAAACCTTGCAAGCTAATTGAAAGCCCCGCATTGTGTAAAATCATTGCAGAGAAGATGCATCAGGACTGGTCGCCGGAACAGATCGCCGGTTGGCTGAAACGCTGTTATCCGGATAATCAGGAAATGCATGTGTCACACGAAACGATTTATAAAACGCTTTTTAAACAAAGCCGGGGAGCATTAAAAAAAGAGCTGCAGCAATGCCTCAGAAGCGGAAGAGCAGTGCGTAGATCCAGAACGTCATCGCTTAAAGGGAAAGGATTAGGGTCAATCCCGAACACGATACCTATCAGCGAAAGGCCACCAGAGGCGGCTGACAGAGCCATCCCAGGTCACTGGGAAGGTGACTTGATTCAGGGCTCGAAAAACTCCTATATCATCACCCTCGTAGAACGTCATTCTCGTTTTGTTATGCTGGCGAAGATCAGAGACAACAAGACCATAACGGTTATATCTGCACTCATCAGACAAGCCCGGGAATTACCTGCTGAGCTTTATAAAACATTAACTTGGGATCGTGGCGCTGAAATGACCAGCCACACACGATTTACTATAGCGACAGACATTCAGATTTATTTTTGTGATCCTCAATCTCCCTGGCAACGTGGCTCAAATGAAAATACGAACAGATTGCTCAGACAATATTTTCCAAAAGGAACTGACTTATCGGTTCACAGCCAGCAAAGACTTAACAGTGTTGCCAGACAGCTCAACGAAAGGCCGAGAAAAACGCTAGACTATGAATCACCCGCAGAACGGTTCAATCAATGTGTTGCATCCATCGGTTGAACTCACAGCGAGGAGCGGACGAAAAATCCACTTTTAGACTAGCTATGGTAACCCTACTGGGAGATTGGGAGGAATATATGATCAAACAACTAGAACAATCATGCCCTGACTATTTTTAATAAGTCAGGGCACGTTTGTAGAGCTCTTAAGTCGAATTACCAGTTCTGTCGGGTAGGGGAGATGATCAGATCGTTTACGGTAACATTATCCGGCTGGTTCAGTGCATAAATCACAGCATTGGCAACATCCTCAGAACTAATGGCAATCTTGTTCAGTTCCTGAGCAGCCTTTCGACCTTCTGGGTCACTTACTTTATCCGCCCAGCCTGTATTAATCACACCAGGGCTAACGGTATTGGCGCGGATACCGTGATTGACACCAAGATCTTTGCGCATAGACTCAGTCATGGCCTGAACAAAAAATTTAGAAGCGCTGTAAACACCTGCAGCTGCATCAACCTGGTGACCGGCTACAGAGGCCATGTTGAGTATGTGGCCTGATTTCTGCCTCATCATCTGCGGCAACACAGCAGCAATACAATTAAGATAGCCTTTGATATTAACATCTACCATCTTATTCCAGTCATCAATAGCCACATCCTCCCAGTAAGAAAACAGCATCAGACCGGCATTATTTACCAGAATATCTGCAGAGCCATACGCTTTCACAGCAAAGTCAGCCACGGCTTTCATGGAATCCAAATCAGCCACACTCGCAGAGTAACCAGAAATGTTGTACCCAGCCTCTTTCAATGGCTCCACGAATGCATTTAGACGTTCTATATTTTGCGCAACAGCGACCACATTTACGTCTTTATCGAGCAAGGCTTTAACCGTGGCAGCCCCAATCCCAGAAGAAGCTCCGGTTACAATAGCGGTTTTGTTCTGAATGTGATTCATCTTGAATTCCTGTATAGGTAAGTAAGCTGACCCACTGGCCAGCTCTTGAAGTTTCGAGTAGTACAGAGGTGTCTCTAAATTTTCAGATATCTGGCGACTGCCAATTCATGTCGTCTTTTACGGGGGGCAGGTAGGACAGACGCTGCATGTTTTGATTCCACAGATTATCCGGTATGCGATAACGGTCTTCTTTATGTGGATCAATGGCCGTGACTACCTGGTCTTCCTGTCCTGTAGTGATAAGATTGAGCAGGTCAGGATTCATCATCACTGTTTTACCCAGTGCAATAAATTCTGCCCATCCAGTCAGATAGGCTTCAAGGATTTGGTCGGCAGTAAACAGGTTGCCAACACCAATGAGCGGCAGCTTTCCGTTAATGCGTTCGTGTAGCAATTGCATACGTGTTAAGGAGGTATCCGCTCCACGGCGCGCATTTTTATAAAAGTCCCACAGCGAAACATGCAGATACTGAAGTGGTTTCTGAACCAGAGCATCGATCAGGGCAAAGGTATCCTTCATTGTCAGACCATGCTCACCGGGTTCTTCAGGAGAGAAACGATAGCCGACGATAAATTTGTCAGAAGCATACTTTTGCTTAACTTCCATGACAGCATCGACTATAGCCAAAGGGAAACGTAGGCGTTGCTCGATTGTCCCGCCCCATTCATCAGTACGACGATTACTCTCACCTGAGACAAATTGCTGTATCAGATAATTATTGGCACCGTGAATTTCAACACCATCAAAACCGGCCAGAACAGCCAGGCGGGCAGCATTAGCAAAGGCTGCAATTAAATCGCGGATTTCATCACCCGTCAGCGCTCTGGAACCTGATTTATCATCTGCCGAAGGAGCCACCATATCTCGTCCGTTAAGCAGTTCAGGAATGCTCAGATGTCCACCGTGATGGATCTGCAAAATTGCTGTTGCCCCCTGATTTTTTGCAATCTGGGCGACTTCACGAAGGCTAGGTAAATCTTTTTCACTGATCGCTTCAGGTTGGCCTACAAAGGCTTTTCCTTCGGGAGACACCAGGGTTGCAGCCGCAATAAACAGGCCAAAACCTTCAAAACGATTGGTCAGAAAATTGCGTTCTTCATCACTGATGCTACCGTCAGCATGAGACGCAAAGTGCGTCATTGGTGCAACAGTGAAACGGTTCTTTATGATGACGCCGTTATTGAGGACATAAGGCTCAAATAATGGTGCATATTTCGGGTTCATTCTTTTTCCTCTGTAATTCATCTACTTAAAATTGTTTCCGAAACGTTAATGAGGGCTGCACGGGCTGTGAACCAACTGGTTCTAACAGAAACCAGGCTAACTGTGCCGGTCCCCCACCTTCATCACGCGGTATGAAATTAAGCGGTAACTGCAAACATTTTGTAGTGATCACTAAATATAACTATATTTATAGCGATCACTAAATAAAAAGGCAAGCCAATTTTTGGTGATTATTTTAAGGTGGGGTACATTTTTGAGGCAGAGATGAAATAATTTAGTTATAAAAATCAGTACCTTGATTTTTAACGTGAAAGGTTTTATCTCTAAGGTGAGGTTTCATCACCTAGTATTGCGTAGCAATCGAACAGCATATTTTGCTGTGGCCTGAAGCAATTGCAGAGACACGCCGTCTTTAGCTTCGACAGACATGCCTGCCAGCAGAGAATTAAGAACCGTAGCAAGAGAGTCCACATCCGTATCCAATGGCAGTTGGCCATCGTCAACCGCCCACCGAATGCGGGTGGCGAAACAGCGTTTTCCTGCCTGGCGAATCTCTCTGACAGCCTCAGAGACTTGCGGAGAGGATGAGGAGACATTAATAGCAGCCAGAACGACCAGGCAACCACAGGGAGCTGATTCGGACAGCAAGATCTCCGCCGCTTCGTCAAAAAAACGGGCTACAGATAAAAAAACATTCGGCTCGTTTTCGAGCCGTGCCCAAACATCATTCCAGTACTTGTGTTCATAGAAGTGAGCAGCTTCGATAAAGAGCTCCGCCTTGCTGCCAAAATCGGCATACAGGCTCGGCGGGCGAATGCCGATGGCTGCACATAAATTAGCAATCGAAGTGGGCTCGTAACCCAAAGTCCAGAAAATATTCAGCGCCTTCATCAGGGCCTTTTCACGATCAAAGCCTCGGGGCCGCCCCTTCAGCGGCAGTCCGACGATGGAGCATGTCTGGTGCATGATAATTTTCCTCAGAGGACAATGTGGATTTTTATGTAGTGAGTGCTATACAATACCAGTATTATGTAGTAATCAATACAATTATCAGTGAGCATTGAAATTATGCGAAGTAGTAGAGAGGAAAACTCATGCCGCATGTGATTTTTGCAGGTCCGATTGAGGCCGATATCTATGAAATCTGGACCACTTTATCTGGCTTTGGTCATATTGCAGACTGGCACCCGGATATCACAGCCAGCAGAATCGATAAAGGTCTGTCTGAAAACACGCCTGGTGCTGTTCGTCATCTGGACATGCAGGATGGCAACGTTATCAAAGAGGAGTTACTTACGTTCGATCCGGTACTGATGACTTTGTCTTACCGTTTTACTCTCTCACCATTGCCGTGGGACAACTATGTCTGTGTCATTAATGTTAGTGAGCAGAAAGATGCAGCAGGTATTTTTATCAGTGAAGTGTGTTGGTCTGCGACTTTTGACGTCAGGAATCCGGGAGAAGAAGCGATAAATGAAACACGTCTTCATCAGATGATGATTACCAGCTATACCGGCCTCCGCGCCTTTTTATTGCAGGGTTCTGCAACTATTCAGGCAAGGTAAGTCGGGACGCAAGGGAACACAATGGCTCCTGAATCTTGTATAGTAGGCTATCAATTTTACTTTTTTCATCAGGCAACTTTATGACCGAGACAACGCACAGTATCTCCTCAAAACGAGGACGCCCCCGTAGTTTCGACCGGGAAAAGGCCCTGGTACGCGCACTGAGCCTTTTCTGGCGCTGTGGGTATGAGCCTGCGTCTGTTGGTGAGCTTTGTCGGATTATGGAGATTAACCCGCCCAGCTTGTATGCCGCTTTTGGTAGTAAAGCCGAACTCTTTCTTGAGGCGGTAAACTATTATGAAAGAACCTACTGGGATGCCAACTGGGAAAAGATGCGCCAGGAAAGCAATGTGTATGATGCTATCCATAATTTTTTTGAAGAATCGGCCATTATTCTAACGAGTCAGGAAGCGCCTTGTGGTTGCCTGGTGGTTCTGGCGGCTATCAACGTCTCACCGGATTCAAAAGATGTTTATAATGCAGTCAGAGCTCTGAGAGAAGAAGGTCGCATTTACTTCAAAGAGCGCCTGCAGGCTGGCAAAGACGCTGGCCAGCTGCCTTCAGATACTGATGTGGAGGGGATTGCTCTGACGCTTAATACATTGCTGGAGGGGATGTCTATTCCCGCTCAGGATGGGATCACACAGGCTGAACTAAAACGCATTGCAAAACAGGCCGTGCGACTTTTACCACAGATATAAAAATTACCCCTGCTACAGATTATGCCAGGCTTTCGCAGGGGGACGATTATTACGGCATTTCCTTCCCGCCGATCCTCATACTTTCGCCAGTGGCATAGAATTGCCCGCCGGCAATGTAGTGCAGACTCCGCCAGGCTGGGTCTGCAGTATCATATTTCCAGCGACCTTCACTGAAGATGCGCGAATCTGCCCAGGCACCAATAATCTCCCCAATAAATAAATCATATGCATCCTGGTTATGAGCTTCAGGAATGACCTGGCAGGCCAGCCAACCGGCGCATCCTTCTATGAAGGGTAAATTTGAACTTGGCATTTCAAATACCCGAACTTCCGAGTGCGCCATTTTGTCCGGATCGGTGTGCAAACTCCGTGTTCCAACGTGATGTGCAAGTGCGATTTGCGCTACAGTCGGGATTTGGATAACAAAGTGACCACTTTTTTCAACAAGCTCGCGTGTGAAGGCCATTTTGTCCAACACCACAGTCAGCTTTGGTGGGGAATAATCCAGTGAACAGACCCACGATGCTGCCATCACGTCATCCACCCCTTCATGCCGTGCTGACACTAGTGTAGTTGGCCCGTGATTAAGCAGGCGAAAGGCACGGGACAAATCGACCGGTTTAATAAATTCGTTCATATCGTTTCCAGCAGTTTCGTTCATGATTTAGTGGTGATTCAGCTGTTGAAGATGCTTTTGCAGGCTTGAGTGTCCAGCGACAATGAGCTCGCGAATGACATTAATCATCTTGCCGTCTGGATCTGGTTCACGTGTATCAAACGTTGCTGACCACTGAATTACAGCCTGCGGAACGTCATTGAGCGGAATGATCCTCAGACCTGCGACATAGTTATCCACCGGCAGTGGCGACGTTGCAAAGCAGTAGGACAGTTGAAGAAGGTTTTCATCCATTGAGAGCAGTGTTTCCCGCAGGATTGAGCCGTCCATCAGGACAAGATGACGTGTACTTCCGGGGAGTCCATCGGGCTGGTTATCCTCCATCCAGCTTTTCGTGATTGCTGGATGCCACTTTGCTATTTGGCCGAAGGCTTTCAGCGTCCGCCAGACCACCTCAGCGTCACCCTCAATCAGGGCGTTGTAATTTACTGATGCCATATAGTTGATTCCATTTTTCACAATTAAGATCAGGTTGGGATTTCATCGAATCTGTTCTGATTGCACTACATATGTTCCTGGAGCCGCCGCCAGCGCGGCATTCAACAGGGTGACTGCGATTTTGTCTGCCACAACAGGATGCCAGCGTGGACTGATAAAAGGAGAGATCAGCCGAAGACCAGCGATGAGAGCGCGCTCACCGACCCGGAACTCAGTTCGCTTTCCGCATATCACTCCGGGCCTCACAAGAGCCAACGAAGGAAAATCGAGCTTATCTAAATCCTGTTCAAGCCTGGCCTTGATACGGTTATAGGCAAAACGGGAGCGTTCGCAGGCTCCTGCCGCCGAATTCAACACCCAGACAGGTGTTTCACTGGCGCGGGCCAATCGTGCTATAGCTAATGGAAGTGTATAATCCGCAAAACAGAACGCCTCGCGTGAGCCTGCTTTTTTCATGGTCGTTCCCAGAGTGCAGATCACAGCATCCGCTTTCCAGAAATCCTTGTCCTCAGGCAAGTTGCTGAAGTCAATCACAGGAGCAGAAAGCTTTGGATGGGAAGGAATTGCCTGGCGAACGGGGGCAAGGACATAACTGACTCGTTCATCATTCAGCGCAGCCTCAAGCAGGCGACCACCCACCAGACCTGTTGCGCCCAGCACTATAAGTTTCATGGTGGATTTCCCTGTCTCAGTTTTTTTCCATGCGCATAATTGCAGTACTGATGGCTTCATTACCTGCCGTCAACTCAATGATGATTCTGTTAACGGTGGGTCGGTTGATTATTTCAGCCAGGGTCCACGCAACATCATCGCGTGAAACATCACCGTAAGGGATCGCCAGCCCGGCGCGAATTCCATTTTGTCCGGGTTCATCCAGCAGCGTGCCCGGTCGGAGGATCACCCAGTCAAGATCACTTTGGGCCAGATAGACATCAGCCTGCTTTTTGACAAACATGTAATTCTCAAAGGATTCAGGCATTCCTTTGGCACGGAATGACTCAGGAAACGCTGACACTAAAATGAATCGTTTTATGCCCGCCAGTTTTGCAGCATCAACGGCAATTTCGAGACCACGGCCATCAATAGCCCGGGTCATATCCTGTCCGCCTTTACCGCCTGCACCTGCGGTGAACACGATGATCTCACTCTCTCCGTAAAGGGCGGCGAGGCGCTCAGCATCAAGCTCAAGTAAGCTCCCCCTAATGGGGATGGCCCCCAGTGCTCGCAGAGAATCTTCCTGTTCAGGAGCGCGATATAGCGAGCGGGGGGTATGTCCCTGCTCAGACAGCTTTTGTGCCAGTCTGCGCCCCACTTTCCCGGCCCCACCGATAATGAATACGTTTTTCATACCTGCTCCTGCTGTGGCTGATATTTGCCAGCTCAGGCATAAGCCTGAGCTGCAATTGCTAACAAATATTCAAGTATTGATGCCTGCCCTTCCCATATAGAAGCAGGAATAACAGGCATCAGTTGATCGGATTACGAGCGTCAATTAATCAGGGAGCAACGTGGGTATGATAGATTTTGCTAACAACCGTCCATTTGCCATCCACCTTGAGCAGATTGAAGAAGTCGGTAAAGCAGAAACCTGAGATATCGTTGGTATCAATACGCGCACTGGCGGCAGTGCCAACGATATCAATATTAACAATAACTCCGCGTGCTTCTGGAGAGGGACGGAAGGCGGAATCAATGATGTCAAACAACCCCTGGATCGGACCGCCGATCAGCTTGCCGTCGCCGTCGACCCCGAAAATGGTCGCTTCTTTGCTGAACGCTGGCTTCATAATGCTGCTGTTAGCCTGTTTGCCACCTTCATTGTACTTATTCAGAACTTCAACGATGTCATTGTATTCCTGCACATAAACTGGTTTGGTCATACTAAATTCCTTACATTCACATGATGTTTAACGAGCTATTGCCTGATTGAGAACTCTTCGTGCACGCCGGGTAATTAATGCCAGTGTTATAGCCACCACAATCCCACCTGCGACAGTCAGTATTCCGGTAAAAGGAGAGAGGATTTTTCCACCCTCGGATAGCTGGCTCACCTCTGATACAAGTGAGCCAACAAAAACATATAAAAACGTGCCTGGGAGTAGCCCTAACCATGTTGCCAGCACATACGCTCCTGCCTTGATTCGTGCTACTCCCATGAGGTAACTGACAGGAATGAAAGGCAGAATCGATGCCAGACGAAGCAAAAATACCACCCGGAATCCGTCTGAGCTGACGGCCGTATCAATGGCTGCTGCACGAGGAAAGCGAGCTAACCATATCTGCATGCTATTTCTCGCCAGATAGCGGCTAATCAGGAAAGCCAGCACTGCTGAAATTAATCCTGCAAAAGAAGTCGCCAGCGTTCCTGTGAGCGGTCCGTACAAAAATCCAGCGGCAATCGCCAACGGTGATGCTGGAATAAAAAGCAATGTCATCAGAACAAAGGCCGCGACAAAGAGGCCGGGGCCCGGAGTTCCCCATAACTGAAACAAACCAGTCAGTTCTTCAAGAAGTCTCATGTTCCCTCCTGGCTCGCACTTGTGTCGGTTGCCTTTCTCTGCAGCATTTCAGTGAGGATCACAAATTATATGTAGTGATCACTATGTAATTCGTAATTTATAGTGATCACTACGTAATAAGTCAACATTAAATTGAAAACCTGCTGTTTGCAGGTCCTCAGGAAGGCATAGCAAAGTGATTTACTGGAAAGTGGGAAAGTGGGAAAGAGGGTTACCTAAACATCAACGATGTGGTTGTTTCCAGCCATCCGCAAAGGCGCTAATGATTTCGTCAACAAACACTCGTGTTTTCGTCGGAAGGAGTGGACCTGGAGGCATCACGGCAAAAACTTCACCTTCCTCAGAACCACGCCAGTCAGGCAGTACATTGATGAGTTTGCCGCTCTGTAGCGCGGGACTGACGAGCCAGTCGGGAAGCATGGCCATTCCAGTATCATGAATAGCTGCCAGTAAAAGCGTTTCAGAATTATCGGTGATCAGTGGGCCTTCGGGGCGTAACGTTTCAATTTGCTTCCCTTTCTTCAGTGTCCAGTCGGATGAGGTAGCAAAACGGGCAAAAGTCAGGCATTGGTGTTCAATAAGCTCCCTTGGATGCGAGGGTGTTCCATGGCGGGCAATATACCCTGGTGATGCGACCAGCAAGTTCTGGAAGGAACCTATCCTGCGAGCTCTCAGTGAGCTGTCTCTGAGTGCCCCTACACGAATAGCCACATCAAATCCTTCTGCGACAACGTCCACGAAACGGTCGATGTACCGGGCATCAATGCGTATTTCCGGATATTTATTGATGAATGTAGGAATGAAAGGTGCAATCCATAACCGACCAAAAGCGACAGGAAGAGAGACACGAAGCTGTCCCCGGGCGCTGGCAGCAAAATTACTGGCTTCCCGGGTAGCGATATCCAGTTCGTCCAGCAGCATGCGAACACGTCGGTGGTACATAACCCCAACCTCAGTTAGCGTTACGCGTCGGGTAGTGCGCGAGAAGAGCTGCACACCAAGAAAGCTTTCAAGAGCACCGATTCGACGAGACAACACAGTAGCATCCCGCCCTATACGCTCGGCGGCCCCTCTGAAGCTACCTGTTTCAGCTACTGCAACAAAGGCTGTAAGTTCTTCGATGCTCACACGATTCATTAATTCCTGCATATTTTGCATTACTCAAATGTGTCTTAACGCAATTGTTGATCGAATTAGTGTTTTCTACACTGCTTTTCTCATCGCGTAACTACAGAGGAAAACCTGATGAAAACATTTTTGAGCATTGGTACTGGTCCTGGAATGGGCTATGAAACGGCGGCCCGCTTTGCAAAAGAAGGTTTCCGTGTCGTGCTGGCTGCACGCCGTGAAGATAAATTGCGTCAAATGGCTGACGCTCTGAAAACACAGGGGTATACCGCTGAAGTGAGAACGGTGGATGCAAGTGAATCTGACAGCATTCGCAGCCTGGTGTCGCGGACTGAGGCTGAATATGGTTCTGTTGATGTGTTGCACTACAACGCAGCCGTTATGCGCAATGAATCAATCAGTACGCAACCTCATAACTCTTTCGTGAATGACCTGGCAGTCAATATCGGTGGTGCCCTGTCTGCCACCCAGGCTGTTCTGCCAGAAATGGGTAAACGTGGAGCGGGAACCATTCTGTTAACTGGCGGTGGTTTTGCACTTTATCCTCATCCGGATTTCCTGTCGCTTAGCATTGGTAAGGCTGGCATCCGAAACCTGACGCTCGGTCTGTTTGAGACCCTGAAAGAGCAAGGAATTCACATTGCCAGCGTCACTGTTTCCACGGTGGTATCTCCTGACTCTAAAGAAGCGAAGGATGTGGGCGGCCTGTTCTGGGAGCTGCATAACCAACCTGTAGACGAATGGACTGCTGAAGTTTCCTATCCAGGATAATGTGCTCGTTATTTCCTCCCAGGGGCTGATATCAGCCCCTGTTTGTCTCCCTTATGCCCAACAGGATCACACTAAATGAATATCATTAAAGCCTATGCGGCACAGTCGCCAACGACTCCGCTGCTTCCTACGACCGTACCAGCCAGAGCCACAACTGAAAATGATGTGGTCATCGACATTCTTTTCTGCGGAGTTTGCCATTCAGACCTTCATGCAGCCCGTGGGGAATGGCCGGGAATCCGTTATCCTATTGTGCCAGGCCATGAGATCATTGGCCGTGTTACCGCCGTTGGTGCCGCAGTAACACGACACAATCCAGGGGATATCGTCGGCGTTGGTTGTATGGTTGACAGTTGCCAGCACTGCGAAGCCTGTGAAGAGGGGCTTGAACAGTATTGCGAAGGCCCGCATGGCTGGAAACAGACCTATAACGGCTGGCTGGATGGCTCTGGCGAAAATACTTACGGCGGATATGCCGCAAACATTACTGTTAACGAAAAATTTGTACTAAAGATAACACACGATCATTCCGAACTTGCAGCCGTTGCACCTTTACTTTGTGCGGGTGTGACAACATGGTCACCTTTGCGTCACTGGCAGGCTGGCCCCGGCAAAAAAGTAGGCATTGTGGGGATTGGTGGTCTCGGTCATATGGGCATTAAGCTGGCTCATGCGATGGGCGCGACAGTAGTGGCTTTCACCACCTCCGCTTCAAAAATCGAAGAAGCTCGCAGGCTGGGCGCTGATGATGTCGTGGTATCCAGAAATGCAGATGAAATGGCCGCCCATCAGAAATCTTTTGATTTCATTTTAAATACAGTGGCAGCACCGCATGACCTGGATGCTTTCATGACTCTGCTCAAGCGTGACGGTACTATGGCAATGGTGGGTATTCCGGATAGCCCTCACCCCTCACCAAGTGTTGGCAATTTAGTCTTCCAACGTCGTCAACTTGCTGGCTCATTGATTGGTGGTATCGCAGAAACGCAGGAGATGCTCGATTTCTGTGCCCAGAATGGTATTACTTCTGATATCGAGATGATTAAGATGGAAGAGATTGAGCTTGCCTTCAGTCGAATGCAGAAAAGTGATGTGAAATATCGTTTTGTCATCGATATGGCAAGCCTTTAAGAGTTTTAAAGGGTTTTATCTAGGATAAAACCCTTAGTTGTTCTCAAGGGGTACTGCGGATTCGGCAACGAAAAATTGAAACCAGAAGCCGGTCTCATTTTTCTGAAGGATTAACAAACTCCGAATGCTAAAACGTCTGCTTTTGGCACCAAGCAGACGCCAGTTCCCGGGCTGAAACATCAATGGCATATCTCCTTCGCATGCTTTGCCCTTCCATTGCCAATGATCAACAGCTTACACAACAAGATTATGCTGGTGGCATGCACGTCATCCTGCCCTTGGTTTATTGAGCCTAATGCATTTGCCCGGCGAATGGCGTCAAAATTCAGCTATCCTTCACACCGTTTACGATTTGCCATGAAACGTCCACCGGAGGCATTTCGGGCACGAATTAACGCCGCCGCAGAAACGAGTGAAACAGTTTCATCGGTGTCGGGAAGTGACAGCAACTGGCTCTTTGCGTATCGTCAGTATCATTAAAGCCCCTTGCATCAGGATATCTGACAAGGCACTGCGGCAGAACTGGCTAACTGCGGGTGCCTCGCCGTTTAGGGGATTCAAATTGCCCTCCCTTCAAAGTACATTATTTTTCTCAATATATGGTGCTGTAGCCGCTTAAAAAGGTTTTCCAGGCTGTATTCTTCTTTACGCGACTCAAAAGCAGTTTCATTCTCAGTTTCTATAATTTTCCCAGCTCAGCACTGATAGCCCGCGATTCTTCCAGAATTTTGGACATGGCATTACCCATGCAGGACATTGCGCAGTTCATAGACTCTTCCTGGCGGCGGGTGCGCTCTTCTTTAGTCGGTGCACTCCTGATCCGTTAGTTTTCCGCTTGAAACCGGTCTAAGATGGCTTTCTTTTCCTCGCTGAGCAGCGGGAAGCCAACCAAGCCAGACTCCCCGTGACAGGTAAGAGGATAGTGGTCAACAAACATCACTGGCGTTCCATCCATATTCATTAGGGTCTTAAGCTGTCTCTGATGTGCGCCCTTGAACGGACTAAAAGTTAGTTTAGGTAATAACGGAGTGATCCCCGCGTCCTGTTCCAGAAGTTCGGCATCCTCCTGCATGTCGAAATACAAACTCTCGAGCACCACGATCGCTGGCCGCGTTACGCTGCGCAGCTCGTTGACGAGATCTGCATATAAAACGTCCTTCAATTTTCACCTCTTAAGTATTCATCCCATCGAGCGGTCAGTTTGTCTTTGTCCAAGCGGTAATGCAGAGGAGCGATTACACGGCCTTCATATTCCTCAAACTCAATACCAGGTTTGAAATGAACTCTCATCGTCTCAGGGTTAATTCCCATCTTGTTCGCGTCAAACAGGCGGTGCAGGGTTGGTGACAGCAGAATACCGTTACTCACGCTGTAATCGCCTTTGGCCGCGCTTTCAATGTGAGCGGCATCCAGTACACCGCCCAAGTGCTTACCGGATACGGCACAGCGATAGCCGAAGTTGTAGCAAAGCTCTGCCTTAAACTCTGCCTGAATTGCTGCGTCACGTTGACGCACCAGACGTTCGCAGGAGCCGCCTCTCAGCTCGCGGCCATCACGCAGCGGATTGGCCGCAGTGATATCCCGTACCTCAAGTTCGTCCATGTATTCCGGAGTTACGGCGATGTTTTCCAGCCTCTGGCGGAGGTTTGGGAATCGCGCTTCCAGTTTATCCATCAACTGCTCCAGCTGTACACGCTCCTCTTTAAATGGATCGTGAGTCACCTGCATTGGTACGGTCAATTGAACATGAGCCGTTTCGTTGATCATCTCCGGCGCGACAACAGCTGAATCATTTGCCGCTGGCGCAGCAATTGCGGCAGCCAGGTACTGTGCTAGCAGCTGCTCTGCCGTGTAGCCGCTATCACGATGTTTATGAACGAACATCGCAAACTCGCGACGGCTCGAAATGGGAACCATCTTCATGGCCTTTTCAATACCCGTGAGCTTGCCGTTGGTGGTGGACGCTTTCGGCTTAGGCAGAGGCAGATCGTAGGTTTTGATGGTGATCGCTGGTGTATTAACCCCCTTTAATGGCTTCTCGCTTACGCTAAAACTGGCCGCTTCCGGCTTAGCTACTGGATTCTGGTGTAATATTGCTCCGAAGGTCAGTTTCTTTTGAGGTGCTGATGACCTTGACGCGTCTCGCGCAATCGTCCACGCATCCACTTTGCTGCTAGCGGGTTTCTTTTTCAGCAGATGAAGGGTTTTGGCTCTGAGTTTGCCCGATTTAGGGCGGTTCTTCGCAGGAGCCGGTGCGGCTGGAGATGCTACATTCTTTTCCGCGCTGTCTCTGCCTTGCTGTTGATGTTCTTTGGCTCGAAGGCGTTTAACCTCCATCGTACGAGACTGGCCGACCAACGTATCTCGTTCCATATCGTAGGTGATTTCAGCAACGTTTTTTCCGCGTGCCAGCTGGATGGATATATTCTTCCAGATAGACACACCCAGGTAGTGGCCTTTCCCGATCTTGAGGTTGGCCATAACCTCATCGGCTTGCTTATGACGCTGTTCTTCCAGCTTGCGTGCTGCAATTTGCTCAGGTGTTATGTTGTTTTTCGCGTTGCGTTTCTTCGCCATTGCTGCCTCTTGCCCGGTAGCAACCGGAGTGATTAATTAAGGTATGTACTATCATCTTAACTTATAGAAAACACAGGCCTTATTTTGCAGTTGACCTGTTCACCGATCCTAAACACAAACTGATATCAACCACGTCTGCTCCTAGCACAAAGCAGACGCCAATTCTCACGCGCAACCCTTCATAACATACATCACGCGAATGCTCCGCCATTCCCTTGCCAACAACCAAACAGCTTACACAACAAGATTATGCTGGTAGCATGCGAGTTACCCTGCCCTAGTTTATTGAGCCTAACCCGTTACCGGGGGAACGCGGTCTTAATTCCGCTATTCTTTGCACCGTTTATGAATTGTCATGAAATGTTCGACGGAGCCGCTGGAAGCATTCCCGGCAAGATTTGACGCCGCAGCAGAGACGAGTGTGCTGTATCAACGGTGTCGGGAAGCGACAGAAACTGGCTTTTGGGTTATCGTCAGCATCATCAAGATCCTTTGCATAAGGATATCTGACAAGGCATTACCTCAAAGCAGACCATTCGAACATCCTCAAAATTCACGCCATTTTCACCTGGTAGAGTCATGCATGCTTCAGGCGCATAATTTTGCATTCGCTTTAACGATACGCAATTACATGCCAGCACTGGCGCAACACAGGTCATTCATGCACCTGCATTTAAAGCACCTCCGTAAACGTGCAGGCGTAGCAGGATAGCATTGCGCGAAATTAGTCATTTCTAACCCCACTTTTTAGCACATCGCTTTAGCACAGGCGTAAGGAAGAGACTATGTTAATGATTGTTCATTTTTTTGATATCTGATGATTGCATTCATCTTTTCAAAAACTTAAATTGATGACATCTGCTAATCAATGAGAACAAGAAAAAATGAAATACGAAATGCTCGTTAATATATTAGATAAAATCCGCATGGAAGCTCCGGAAAACCTCGAGAAGACCTATAAGCCAGACATGACAGAAATGGAGAAAATTAATGCCGCAAGAGCTCGAGCATTTATTCATTTATTTCTAAAGGTAAGTTTTGGCTTGATGGAGTTTAAAGAAAGAGAAAAAAATATAACTGATTCAAGTTATGATGGTGGGATTGACGGATATTACATTGATAAAGAAGACAGGTTGGTTTATTTGATACAATCCAAATTCAGAACCACAAAAACAAATTTTGAAAGTAAAGATATTTCTTATGATGAGATTCTCTGTATGGATGTTGAAAGAATATTAAAAGGGGAGTCACATGATGAAGCAGGCAATGAATACAATGGAAAAATAAAACAACTTCAGAGAGAGCTAAGTGAGACCGACAATATAAGCAAATTTAATTACAAAATAATAATACTTGCAAATTTAAAAGACATCCAAGCAGCAAGGCTCCGAAAATTAACGGATGGGTATAACGCCGATGTTTTTGATTACACCAGAACTTACAATGAATTAGTATTTCCTGTAATTTCAGGGACGCTTTTTACTGCTCACGACATTTGCATTCCTATCGATTTATCAGCTAAAAATGCCGGAAGTAAAATAAGCTATACAGTAAAAACAAAAGCGAGCACTTGTGAAATAACAGTTTTGTTTGTACCGGTATTAGAAATTGCAAAAATAATGAGTAAATACAAAAATTCAATACTTAAATATAATCCACGCAGCTATTTAGAATTCCAAGGTCAAGCTGTAAATGCTTCAATAAGGAAAACAGTTATAGGTAATAATACAAATGAATTCGCCCTGTACAACAATGGAATAACGATGATATCTGATGATACAAGCATCAACGAAAGGATCGGGCAAAAAAACAAGGCCCAACTAAGTATAAAAAACCCACAAATTATAAACGGCGGTCAAACTTCATACATTTTGAGTAGGATTTATGAAGAGACACCAATAGAAAAACTAGAAGAGACATTTAATGAGAAAGAGGTGCTACTTAAAATAATAACTTTAATTAATAACGATAACGATAAAAATAAACTTGAACTTATTGAAGCAGTATCTGAGGCAACCAATAAACAAACCCCGGTGATTAATGCAGATAAATTTGCTAATGAGCCTATTCATCAACAAATCCAGAGAAGTCTTTTTGACCATTTTGGGATGTTATATGAACGCAAAAGAGGCGAGTTCGCTGATGGTTTAAACTTCGGATATATAACACCTGATCAAGTCATCGAGCGTAATTTATTCCTGAGAATATATTTTGCTGCTAATGGTGATATCAACCTCGGTTCACAAAAGAAATTATTCCAAAAAAACCCAGAAACAAAACTCAAAATAGATGATGGGAAAATTCGTAAGTTTTATATTGGTCACCATTTATTTGATGAACTAACAAAAAAACTAAGGACAAAAAAACAACATCTCAACATAAAGAGAATTGATAAATCTTACTATGGCAAAGTTTATCTTTACAATGTTTTATTCCCTGACTCAACAATTCATGACATTAAAAGTAATATAAACACACTTGAGAATTCTTGGGTTGATTTTATGGGGTTTGCTTTAAAGGAAAATGAAGGGATAAAAAAACTATGGATTGGTGGCGCGAACTTTAACGAAGATAAATACTATAATTCTGAGCGCCTAGAAACAGACCTACACTTTTATATAAAAAATATTTTATAATGCTAAGAGGGGCTTCCCCTCTTTATTAGTTTTTCTTATATATTTTTTCTTCACCATATTCAAAGGAGTGGTAATGTCAGAGCTCCTGTGAAATCCCAGATAATCAGCCTACCATTGAATCATAGAACGTCGAACATCAAAATGCTCTGACGTATGAATATAAGTCGCACGGGCACTATTACGTTCTGAATGACTCAACTGACATTCTATATCGTATCGCTTCATAGACCTATATCCATGTCCTCAAACCTCATTCTTCGTGTCATATCCCATCACAAGTAAGGCGTTGTTGACTGTGTCTTCACTAATAACCTTAGTTGCGCCATGATTATCCGGATAAAGCAGCACTTTATCATCACTAACCTGCTTTAAGTAGTCTAACAAAATCATCGTCTGCCGACTCAGCGTAACGAAATGCTCCTTATTTCAACTTCATACCACGGTATGCGATCCTAACTCCCCCCCTTACGGTCAGATCGTGAAACAGGGCCCTTAACGCAACAGAGAAAGACAAATCGATATACAACGCTCCCAACCTTCGGTTGGGAGTGGCGAACAGGGAACGTTGAAACCTTAACCATTGGGGGAGGGATAACTATAAGTGTGCAATTTTTTAACCCGCGTGTAGGGTTTTTTAGAGAGTTATAATGATTCGTTAAGGTGAACTTTTATTATGCTTCTGAATCCTATTTACATTCTAATGAAAACGCTCTTTTATTCAAAAATAACTCCCACTTTCTTAGAAGCTTTTCTTTATCTAGACTCACAGAATGATCACCAATTTTTTTCCCCTCAAATATTCTTGAATATATGCAGTCGACATTAAAATGAACAGTAAGTGTTAGAGGATTTATGCCAAGCTCTCCACTATCAAACATCCTATGACAATCGGAGGTTAGGAGTATGCCGTTACTCGTGTTCATGTTGTGTGAAAAACTATAGTCCTCCAGATGGCAAGCTTGAAGAAGTGTATGTGCTGACTGCCCTGTAACCGCACATTTACCTTTGAAGTTAAGTTCCACTCTTCTACGGAAACTTTGCTGATCACTAATTTTTCGTATCTGGATAGTACGTTCGACATTACTAGAAATTAACTTGAAATCTATTCTCTCAAGAGATGTCAGTTTTTTAAAATTATTTTCTTTTTCAGGTAAAGCTATTATATTTGCGAGTCGCGTCTGAACACGATAACCAACCGTTATCAAATTATAGAGAAATTCTTCAGATTGCTGCTTATTGCGTGCAACACAGAGAGCCTCAGTTTTGTTTTTCTTCCTCATAACGAGGAGATATGTAAGGGCGTTAAAGTAACAACTCTCTCCGGTAATAATTCTACCATCATAGTACTGCGATGCTAACTCACGGCTTTTAGCTATCTTATAAGCTTGCGAAACAGGAATTGTTCTAATTAAAACACTATACAACTCTTTGTTAAAGTAAAATTCTTTTATTACTCCCTCCTTAGCTGATGGAGATGGAGATGGAGATGGAGATGGAGATGGAGATGGAGATTTAATTTCATGCTTTTCTAAAGAATTACTTTTTTTTGTTGTATCGGCTGAAATTATTTTAGTGTATGTTACACGAGAAATAATAGCCATCATCTCCAGTTCAGCTTTGGCTTCGATAGCAATCAATTCCTTGCGTATTCTATCTCGCTCAATAGACTCATGGTTATATGGTAAAAATTTGTTTGCTGATGAGGGAGTCTCTACTTTATGAGGTGGCTTTGTTCTTTTAAATTGACGGAACTGAACAGTGTCGATATTTCCTTTAGCCAAGGTAACATCGACTTGACTTTCATTAATCACAAAGGGTTTTCTAGATACCTTTCCTTTAATTTTAATTTCATAATTTAAAGACCTTATCATCTCTAAAAGCTCTTGTTTCTTTTCTTTAGAAGTAATAGGATCATTTACTATTTTGAGATATTCATCTTTAACTCGAAGTAACTCAC